>NZ_DDHH01000103.1:15386-50150 GCF_002338015.1 Rhizobium sp. UBA1881 | reverse complement strand
CGCTCTTCCGATCTCCCCCTCGCCGGCCCGGGACGGACCGGATGCCGCCACCGCCATGGCGGCGCAGAAAACAGCGCCGGTGGTGATGCTCAATCGCCTCATGCGAACCTCGTTGTCTCAAATCCGGACCATGTTAGCGCAATGTCACCACCCGCTGTCAAGGCTGCGGATTCCATGCGGATGGCATAGAATCATCGGATTTGCGCCGGCCTCGCCCGGCGCCGTTGTCAAAGGAATCATATGCATCAGCCGCAGCACGAGCCGAACTTCGGCGCCAGGCTTCCAGCCGACCCGCCCGTCAGCCAGACCCGCTCCTTCCTTACCATCGCCCTGATCGAGTTGTGGGAACGCTTCGGCTACTACGGCATGCAGGCGCTGATCGTCTACTTCATGGTGCAGCGCCTGGGCTTCGACGATACCCGCGCCACCCTCGTGTGGGGCGCCGCCGCGGCCCTGATCTACGTGGCCCCGGCCATCGGCGGCTGGATCGGCGACAAGGTGCTCGGCACCCGCCGCTGCATGATCATCGGCGCCATCATCCTGTCGCTGGGCTATGCCCTGATGGGGATTCCGGTCAGCGGCACCTGGCTCACCTTCGTGGCGCTGGGCGTGATCGTGGTCGGCAACGGCCTGTTCAAGCCCAACACCGCCAACCTGGTGCGCAAGATCTACGAAGGCGACGACGCCAAGATCGACAGCGCCTTCACCATCTACTACATGGCGGTCAACGTCGGCTCGACCGTCTCGATGCTGGCCACGCCGGCGATCAAGGACCATTTCAACGCCACCTCGGGCGGTGACCTGGGCTGGCACATGGCGTTCGCCGTGTGCAGCGTCGGCCTGTGGGTGGGCCTCCTCACGGTGGGCGTGCTGCGCCGCACCGTGCACCATATCGGCTCGCCGCCGGACGCGCTGCCGCTCGACTGGGGCAAGCTGGCCCTGGTACTGGCCGGCGGCGTACTCACCGTCATCGCCTCGACCTTCATCCTCGAATACCAGTGGCTGGCGCGCCTGTTCGTCTACGTCGCCGGCCTGGTGGTGCTGGGCATCTTCATCCACCTGATCCGCACCAGCCAGGCCAGCGAACGCGCCGGCCTGGTGGCGGCGCTGGTATTGACCCTGCAGACGGTGTTCTTCTTCATCTTCTACCAGCAGATGTCGACCTCGCTGTCGCTGTTCGCCCTGCGCAACGTCGACCTCGATTTCAGCCTGTTCGGCAGCCACCTGTTCACCTGGTCGCCGGCCCAGTTCCAGGCGCTTAACGCGATCTGGATCATGGTCCTCTCCCCGGTGCTGGCCTGGATCTATACCCGGTCCAGCGGCAGCCGCCTGGACCTGTCGATCGCCGCCAAGTTCGCGCTCGGCTTCGCGGTGGTGGCCGCCGGCTTCTTCACCTATGGCTTCGCCGGCGCCTTCGCCGTGAATGGCCTGACCTCGTCGTGGATCATGATCGCCGGCTACGGCCTGTATTCGCTGGGCGAGCTGCTGGTGAGCGGCCTCGGGCTGGCGATGATCGCGCGCTACGTGCCGGCGCGCATGGGCGGTTTCATGATGGGGGCATACTTCGTCGCGGTCGGCATCTCGCAATACCTGGGCGGCCTGGTGGCCACCATGGCCAGCGTGCCGGAAGGCATGACCGACCCACTGCAGACGCTGCCGATCTATACGAGCCTGTTCAACAAGCTGGGGCTGGCGGCGATCGCCTGCACTTTCATCGCACTGGCCGCCCTCCCCTTGATGCGGCGCCTGACCGCTGCGCACCACGCCCACGCATAAGCGCGGCTTCCAGTAAGATGGCAGGGATTTTCACTCCCTGCCATCCAGCATGTCTCTCATTACCCCCAACCGCCAGCTCCAGGTCGCCCAGCGCGTGCACGCGATCGAACCATTCCGCGTCATGGAGATGGTCAAGGCCGCCGGCGAACTGAAACGCGCCGGCCACGACGTCATCAGCATGAGCGTCGGCGAACCCGATTTCACCGCGCCCGACATCGTCGCCAGCGCCGCGATGGAAGCGATCCGCGGCGGCGTCACCCAGTACACCGAGTCGCTCGGCCTGCGCGAGCTGCGCGCGGCGATCTCGGGCCACTACGCCGCGACCCAGGGCCTGGACATCGACCCGCGCCGCATCGTGATCACCGCCGGCGCCTCGGCCGGCCTGCTGCTGGCGTGCGCCGCGCTGGTGTCCGAAGGCGACGAAGTCCTGATGCCCGACCCGTCCTATCCGTGCAACCGTCATTTCGTGGCCAGCTTCGGGGGCCGGCCGGTGCTGGTGCCCTCTTCCCACGAGGACCGCTACCAGCTCGGCGCCCACCACGTGGCCGAGCGCTGGACCGACCGCACCCGCGGCGTGCTGGTGGCCTCGCCGTCGAACCCGACCGGCACCTCCATGACCCCGGAGCAGCTGCGCGCCATGCTGGCGGCGGTGCGCGCGCGCGGCGGCTTCGCCATCGTCGACGAAATCTATCAAGGCCTGTCCTACGACCAGCAGCCGGTGAGCGCGCTGGCGCTCGACCCCGACGTCATCACGGTGAATAGCTTCTCCAAGTATTTCAACATGACCGGCTGGCGCCTGGGCTGGCTGGTGGTGCCCGACAGGCTGGTGCCGACCTTCGAGAAGCTGGCCCAGAACCTGTTCATCTGCGCCCCGACCGTGGCCCAGCACGCGGCCCTGGCCTGCTTCCAGCCCGAGGCGCTGGCGATCTTCGAGGAGCGCCGGCGCGAATTCCAGCGCCGCCGCGACTACCTGGTGCCGGCGCTGCGCGAACTCGGCTTCGGAGTGCCGGTGATGCCGGACGGCGCGTTCTACGTATACGCCGACCTCGACCGCGTGGCGCATCCGCTGAACGGCGACAGCGCGGCGTTCAGCATGGCGGTGCTGCAGGACGCCCACGTGGCGATCGTGCCGGGCGACGATTTCGGGGTGGCGGCGCCGCAGCGCCATGTGCGCTTTTCGTATGCGACGAAGTACGAGCGGATCGAGGAAGCGGTGGCGCGCCTGCGGCGCCTGTTCGCCTGAATTGACCGCGGCGCCTAAGTTGCCACGCCCGCCAGCGCCTCGATCAGCACGCCGGGCGCCACCGGCTTGACCAGGTAGCGGTCGAAGCCGGCCGCCAGCGCGCGTTCGCGGTCTTGCGGCTGGCCATAGCCCGACAGGGCGATGGTCAGCGGCCGATTTCCGCCGGTGCCCGTGCCCGCGTCCGCGGCGCGCAGGCGCGCCATCAGTTCCAGGCCGTCCAGGCCCGGCAGTCCGATGTCGCACACGATCGCGTCGAAGCGGCCTTCCAGCGCCAGCGCCAGGCCGGCATGGCCGTCGCCGGCGATTTCCACCTGGTGGCCTTCGACTTCGAGCAGCATGCGCAGCACGTCCGACGCGTCGACATTGTCTTCCACGATCAGGATCCGGCGCCTGATGCCGGCAACCGGTGCGGCGCCGTCGGCGACGCCGCCGGGCGCCGCGGCATTCGACAGCGGCAGCGACACCGTGAAGGTGCTGCCCTGCCCCAGCCCCGGGCTGGCGGCGCCGACGCTGCCGCCGTGCATGGTGACCAGATTGCGCACCACGTTCAGCCCGACCCCAAGCCCGCCCTCCGAACGCGCCAGCGTGCGCGGCCCCTGGGTGAACAGGTCGAAGGCGCGGCCGATGGTCTCACTGGACATGCCGGAGCCGTTGTCGTCGATCGTGACCGTAACAAAGCCGTCGGCGCCGACCCGGGCCGCGACCGCGATCCGGCCACTGTCCTGGGTGTATTTCGAGGCATTGTTGAGCAGGTTGGTGAACACCTGGGTCAGGCGCACCCGGTCCCCTTCGACCACCAGGGTATCCGCCACCTGCGCGATCGCCAGCTCCTGGCTGCGCTCGCGCACGCGCGGCATGACGGTTTCCGCCGCGTGCTCGATCAATTCGGCCAGCCGCAGCGGCTCGACCGCCAGCGTGATCTTGCCGCTGCTCAGGCGGGCGGCGTCGAGCAGGTCGTCCAGCAGGTGCGCCATATGGCCCACCTGGCGCTGGATCACGCCGGTCAGGCGGGCCAATGTCGCGGTATTGACCGGCGAACGTTCGAGCAGGCTGGCCGAGACGCTGATCGGCACCAGGGGATTGCGCAGCTCGTGCGCCAGCATGGCGAGGAATTCGTTCTGGCGGCGGTTGGTTTCCTCGGCGTCGTCGCGCGAGGTCTGGGCGTCGACCGCGGCCAGCACCAGGTGCTCGTTCGCTTCGCGCAGGCTCGCGGTCAGCGCGAGGCTGGCCGCGAGATCGCCGCGCAGCTGCTCTGCCTCGAGTTCCAGCGCCGCCAGGCGGAGCGCCAGGGTGCCGTCGTCGTTGCCTGGTGTCGCCGCCATGAGATTCATTCAGGGTGTCCCGCGCGCGATGGGCAAGCCGTGCAGCACGCCTTCGTATTCGGTTGCAACCGGCTCGATATGGATCCCGTCGTCGCCGATGTGGAATTCGCGCAGGTCGGTGCTGTGGGCGCTGCCGCGCACCTTGATTACCGAGACGAAGCGGCGGATCCGGCCGCCGCTCTCGCCGAAGCGCATGATAACGATCGCATCGGTCAGGTAGGCGATGTCGGCCTGGCTGAACTTGAGCTGGGTGAAGTCGTCGTCCACGCCCATCGTCACCAGCACGCTCACGCCGCGCTTGGCCAGCGAGGACAGCATCTGGAACACGGTCGAGCGCAGCTGGTTGCGCCCTTCGGGCGCCAGGTACAGCGCCAGTTCGGACAACGAATCGACCACCACCCGGCGCGCGCCGGTGCGGTCGATCGCCTCGTTCATCTCGTCGAGCAGCTCGTCGACCGTGAGATCGATCTTGCGGCTCTCGACCATCTGCACGTCGCCGTTGGCGACCAGCGCCGCCAGCTCGGCGTTGCGCAGGCGCGAGGCGCCCTTCTCGAACGAGACCGCCACGCCCTTCTCGCCCAGCCGCGCGCCCTCTTGCAGGAAGCGGGTGCCGAGGATGGTCTTGCCGCAGCCGCTCGGGCCCGACACCAGCAGCGAGTGGCCTTGCGGCAGGCCGCCATGCAGCATGGCGTCGAGATCGGGCGTGCCGGTGGGGATGCGCGCCGCATCACGGTCGACCCTGGCGCCCTGGTGGTGGTCGGCCGCCAGCGGCGGCAGGATGCGCGGATACACGCGGATGCCGTCGTCGGTGATGCGGAAGGTATGCGAGCCGCCCAGGTGGGCCTGGCCGCGCATCTTCACCACGCGCATCTTGCGCACCACCGAGTTATCCTCGTGCACCGGAGTCAGCGAGATCATGCCGTCGGCGACCGTCATGATCGGGCTGGCCTCGGCGTCGCCGTGCAGGTATTCGCCGATCAGGAAGGTGGTGGCCTGCCAGCTCGTCATGCGGGTGCCGAGGTCCTGGATGAAGTGCTGCAGGTCGGCCACGCCCTCGTTGCCGGCGCGCGCCGTCTGCGCCACCGAGCGGAAGGAATCGACGAACACCAGGCTCGGCGAGAAATCCTCGACCTCCTTCATCAGGCGCGCCAGCACGCCGCTGAAATCGCCCGCGCGCAAGTCTTCGGCCAGGTTGACATAGCGCACGCAGGTGCCGACCATGTCCATGTCGAAGAAGCTGTACTGCTGCTGGTAACGCAGCATCTTGAGAGGCGGTTCGCCCAGCACCGTGAAGAACAGGGCGCGGCGCTCGTTGCTGGCCAGCGAAAACATGATCTGGTGGGCGAGCGTGGTCTTGCCCGACCCCGGCGGTCCGGCGATCAGGTTGAAGGAAAACTCGCTCAGCCCTCCCCCCAGGAGAACATCGAGCCCTTGCACGCCCGTGCTCAGCTTTCCAAGGGATACTTTATCGCTCATTACTTGTGCTCCTGTGCATTCTTCTCTTCCCCGTCCCGCGCGGCGGCATCGAGCAGGCGCCGTGCGAGCGCCTGGCCGATGAGGGACGCCAGCAACTCGGTAAACGTCTGGAGCAGCGCCGCGTGCGCGGCCTTTGCGTGGTCGGGTGCCACGCCGGCGAGCAGCTCGTCCAGCGTGGTGATTTGGGAGTCGCGGGTCTTGCATGGCGGCGTCTCGGCCAGCCATTTGAATTCGGGACCGACCAGACGGCATGCCCGTCCATACAGCGCGCAAAAGCCGCTGTCACCGATGAGCGGGCCCAACTGGTCGGCCAGGCGCCGCCAGGATTGGATGAGCTGGATGTGCTCTTCAGAACGTCCGGGGCCGCCCTTACTCGTCATCATGTCTAGGTTGAATAGCAATTGCAGCCGTTGTCTTCATGAAAGGTCCATGCACACGCTCGCGCGAAATCGTCGTACGTTTGCCCGGCGATAGATTGACGAACATTATATCTTGGCTTTACTGCCATTCCCCGACGATCCGACGATTAAAGTTGCGGCGCACAATGCGCCCGTACAAGTATTTACGAAACAAAACATGCGGTAGGCATGTGCATGTTTCCCCGCTAAGATGTGTATCGCCGAGCAATAATGCTCTTTATCAATCAGGGGATCAATGAAAATAAGCAAGCTGGGCGCCGCCGTCTCGACGGCCGCCGTCATGATGGGTCTGGCATTCGCGCCGGCAGCCGTGGCTGCGACGAGCGCACCTGCCGCCGCGGTGAACGCGAACCCGACCGCCGCCGCGGCCGACGCGCGTTTCAAGGACATCTACACCAAGGAGTGGAAGTGGCGCATCGCCAAGCGCCTGGCGCGCGACGACAATGCGCCAGACGCGAACCCCGGTTATGCGCGGGTCGACGCCGCGGCCCAGGAAGCGCGCCGCGTCTACTGGGCCGGCATCCTGAAGGAACTCGATGCGATCCGGCCCGCCGAGCTCTCGCCCGCCGAGCGCATCAACTTCGCCGTCTACCGCGCCCAGATCGCCGCCCTGCACGACGCCCAGCGCTTCCGCGAATACGAGCAGCCGGTCAACGCCGACACCGCCTTCTGGTCCGACGTCGCCTATGCCGCGCGGCGTCCGCTCAAGACCGCCGACGAGTATCGCAGGTACCTGGCGATGCTCGACGGCCTGCCCGCCTATTTCGACCAGGAGCTGGACAATATGCGCGCCGGCCTGGCGCGCGGCTTCACCCCGCCGAAGGTCACGCTGGCCGGCCGCGACGGCACCTTGAGCTCGGTGACCGGGGCGAAGACGCCGCAGGACGTCGTGTTCTACAATCCGTTCAAGCAGATGCCGGCCGCGATGCCGGCCGCCGAGCAGGAAGCGCTGCGCGCGCAGGCGGTGGCCCTCATCCAGGGCAAGATTCAACCCGCCTACGCCAAGGCCCTGGCCTACTTCCGCGACGAGTACGTGCCGAAGGCGCGCACCACGCTGGCGGCCCAGGACATGCCGGGCGGGAAGGAATACTACCAGTCGAAGATCGTGGAGTTCACCACGACCGACATGACGGCCGACCAGATCCACGCGATCGGCCTGGCCGAGATGGCGAAAATCCGCGCCGAGATGCACGACATCATGAAGCAGGTCGGGTTCAAGGGCGACTTGCAGGCCTTCCTGCACTTCCTGCGCACCGATCCGCAGTTCTATGCCAAGACGCCGCAAGAGCTGCTCAAGAGCGCGGCCTGGACGGCCAAGAAGTTCGACGCCAAGGCCGACCAGTTCTTCGGCCACCTGCCGCGCCGCCGCTTCGCGATCGTGCCGGTGCCGGACGACCAGGCGCCGTTCTGGACCGCGGGCCGCGGCGGCCCCGGCACCTATTGGGTGAACACGTACAACCTGCCGGCCCGCCCGCTCTACAGCCTGCCGGCCCTGACCCTGCACGAGTCGGCGCCGGGCCATGCCTTCCAGATTCCGCTGGCGCAGGAGCAGAAAGGCGTGCCGCCGTTCCGCCGCGCCTATATCTCGGCCTATGGCGAGGGCTGGGCGCTGTACACCGAGCGCCTGGGCACCGAGATGGACATCTACGAAACCCCGTACGAAGTGTTCGGCATGCTGAGCTACCAGGCCTGGCGCGCCTCGCGCCTGGTGGTCGACACCGGCATCCACGCCAAGGGCTGGACCCGCGAGCAGGCGCAGAATTACCTGCTGCAGAACACCGCGCTGTCGAAGCACGAGGTCGAGACCGAAGTCGACCGCTACATCTCGTGGCCGGGCCAGGCGCTGTCGTACTACCTGGGCCAGATGGCGATCCAGGAAGCGCGCGCCCGCGCCGAGAAGGCGCTCGGGTCGAAGTTCGACATCCGCCACTTCCACGACACCGTGCTGCAGGTGGGTTCGGTGCCGCTGCCGGTGCTGCAGCAGCGCATCGACCAGTTCATCGCGGATGGCGGACCGAGTCCGTATCCGAAGGAAAGCTGATCGTTTCATGGCAAAGGGGCCGCATCGCCCGGCCCTTTTTTTATTTGTCGAACAGCTTGAACTTCAGCTGGAACGAGATGCCGCCATACAGCCGGTCCTTGTAGTTGGGGATGATCCCGACGTTCACGCCGACCCGTTTGTATTCATAGGTCAGGGTCGGGATCGCGCCCGGGAACCAGCCGCCGTCGCGCGTCTTGGGATAGCCGTCGAAGGCGGCCAGCGCCAGCCCCACGCGCACCGGGCCGACCGCATACGGCTGCCAGATCACGCCCGCGTAGTTCGACCAGGCGCGGTCGCTGTTGTAGAAGCGGCCGGCGGTGGCCGTCATCGTGCCCTTGAAGCGGTACTCGAGAGCCAGGCCCTTGTTGTTGTCGTTCAGGTCCTTGTCGCCGTCAAAGTGCGCGGTGTAGAAGCCGGTGTCGATCCACAGCTCGCTCGTCGGCGACGGGTCGATCTTCGTGAAGAAGTCGGCAGCGCTTGCCGCAGGCGCGGCAAGACAGGCGGCGCCCAGCAGCGCCAGGGAATACAAAACGCGGCTCAATCGTCGGCTCCGGGATCAAGGTGGGGAAACATGACTTCGGTGAAGCCGAAGCGTGAAAAGTCGCGGATCCGCATCGGGTACAGGATGCCCAGCAGGTGATCCACTTCGTGCTGCACCACGCGCGCGTGGAAGCCTTCGGCATCAACCACGATGCGCTTGCCGAACTGGTCGAAGCCCTCGTAATGCAGGCGCGTATGGCGCGGCACGCTGCCGCGCAGGCCGGGCACCGACAGGCAGCCTTCGACGCCCTCTTCCATCTCGTCGGACAGCGGCGTGAGCACGGGATTGATCAGGACCGTCTCGGGCACCGGCGGCGCGTCGGGATAACGCTGGTTGCTGCCAAAGCCGAAGATCACCAGCTGCAGGTCGACGCCGATCTGCGGCGCGGCCAGACCGGCGCCGTTGGCGGCATGCATGGTGTCGAACATGTCGGCGACCAGCGCGTGCAGCCCGGGCGTATCGAATTCGGTGACCGGCTGCGCGACCCGCAGCAGGCGCGGGTCGCCCATCCTGAGGATCTCGCGCACCGTCATGCCAGTCCCCTTCCTTCCAGCAGGCCGGCCAGCGAAGCACGAAAGCCCTCGGCCGTTTCCGGGTGCTTGAGGCCGATGGCGGCGGTGGCCTGCAGATAACCCAGCTTGGAGCCGCAATCATAGCGCTGGCCGGCGTAGCGGTAGGCCAGCACGCGCTCGTCGCGCATCAGGGCCGCGATGCCGTCGGTGAGCTGGATCTCGTTGCCGGCGCCGCGTTCCTGGGTTTCCAGGATCTTGAACACCTCGGGCTGCAGGATGTAGCGACCGTTGATGAAGAAGTTCGACGGAGCTGTGCCCTTGGCGGGCTTTTCGACCATGCCGGTGATGCGGAAGCCGTCACCGATCGCGTCGCCGACGCCAACGATGCCGTATTTGTGGGCCTGGTCGGGCGCGCACTCTTCCACGGCGATGATGTTGCCGCCGCTCTGGGCATAAAGGTCGATCATGCCCTTCATGCAGCCCTTGGCTTCGCTTTTCATGATCATGTCGGGAAGCAGCAGCGCGAAAGGCTCGTCGCCGATGATTTCGCGGGCGCACCATACGGCGTGACCGAGGCCGAGCGGCTCCTGCTGGCGCGTGAAGCTCACGGTACCAGCCTTGGGAAGCTGGCCTGCGAGCAGCGTGATTTCGGCGTTCTTGCTGCGCTCGCGCAGCGTCTGCTCAAGCTCGAAATGGATGTCGAAATAGTCTTCGATGATGTGCTTGTTACGGCCCGTCACGAAAACGAAATGCTCGATCCCGGCTTCCAGCGCTTCGTCCACCACATACTGAATGATCGGCTTGTCGACGACAGTCAGCATTTCCTTCGGAACGGCCTTCGTGGCCGGAAGGAAGCGCGTGCCGAGACCGGCGACCGGGAATACAGCTTTGCGAACTTTTTTATGCTCTGCCACACAGGCCTCCTGGGATGATTCTAACGCTTGAAATATAACGCGATTTTGATCGGATTAGATGAGATTTGCTACGGTTTTGCAAATAGTGACTGTGTTCGTGCGTCATGGTAAAGAATTTGTTGACTCCGTTCGGGTAGTCTCAGGCCTGAGCGGAATTTTTGCGCTCTGCTGTGCCTGAAACGAAAGGACGGATGACCGCCGATGACTCAAAATCACAAAATCTCCCTTCGTGGTCTTGCATTCGCATTCATCATGACCGCATCCGCCAGTCTGGCGCCTGTTAACGCCATGGCCGACCAGCGGTTCCAGAAGTGGATCGCGGACTTCTATCAAACTGCCGCTCAAAATGGCATCAGCAAGGCAACTTATCGTAAAGCTTTCTCAGGCGTCAGCGACCCTGACCCTACGGTGCTGGAAAAGGCTACTTATCAGCCTGAATTTACGACGAAAATCTGGGATTACGTGGATTCTCGCGTAAATCCTTATACCGTCCAGATCGGCCGCAAGATGATGGCCAAACACGCCTCTACGTTGAATTGGATCGAGCGGAACTTCGGTGTCGACAAGACGATTCTCTTGGCGATTTGGTCGATGGAATCGAACTACGGCGCGGTGCTCGAGAAGGACGACAGGCTGCATTACGTGCCGCGTGCGCTGGCGACGCTCGCCTATGCCGACGCCAAGCGCACCAAGTTCGCGCAGAAGCAGCTGATCGCCGCATTGAAGATCCTGCAGAACGGTGACATCTCGCCCGACGGCATGACCGGCTCCTGGGCAGGCGCCATGGGCCACACGCAATTCATCCCCACCAGCTACCTGCTCTACGCCGTCGATGCCGATGGCAACGGCCACCGCGACATCTGGAACTCGGTTCCCGACGCGCTCGCCACCTCTGCCAATCTCCTGAAGAAGAATGGCTGGGATTTCGGCAAGACCTGGGGCTACGAAGTTCAGGTTCCATCGAGCGCGCTGAAGCACGTCGGCAAGACCATGACGCTGTCGCAGTGGGCAGCCCTTGGCCTGAAGCGCCCGAGCGGCATGGGCTTCAAGGACGGCTCCGGCAAGGCGGTGCTGAAGATGCCGGCCGGCAATGACGGCCCGGGCTTCCTGATGACCAGCAACTTCTACACCATCAAGAAGTACAACGCTTCTGACAGCTACGCGATCGCCGTCGGCCTGCTCGCCGACGAGATCGCCGGCTATGGCGGCATGAAGCAGCGCTGGCCGCGCCCAGATGGCACGCTCGACGTCAAGGAGAAGTTCGAGCTGCAGACCCGCCTGAAGGCGCTCGGCTATTATGACGGCGAAGTCGACGGCAATTTCGGCAGCGGCTCCAAGGCCGCGATCGCAGCCGTCCAGGGTCGCATCGGCATGCAGGCGGATGGAGAACCTTCGCTGCCGCTCCTGAACGCGCTTCGCAAGTAGCCGTCACGTCGCGATCAAAAACACGCGCACCGCGCTTTGGGGTGTGGACGCCCGTCCCGCTCCATGAGAAAATAAGCGTCGATGCAGGGCGGCCGATATGCGTAAACGAGTAGATCAGACAACAGCCAAGAGTGGCGTTCGCGGCATGCTCCGCTGGGGCGCGTTGGGCGCAGCGGTGCTGGTCTTTTCAACCTCTGTTCTGCCGCCCGTGTCGGCCGAAGCCCAGGAACAGCGCTATTATCAGCGCCGCTCGCTCATGGATTTCTTCTTGGGCCGCCGTTACATCGACGAGGCCCCGCAGGCGCCCGGCCAATACACGCAGCCGCGCGCCGCCCCCCAGCGAAAGAAGAAGGCGCCGCCCAAGGCCGCAGTCTCCACGCCACGCGCCGCACCCGTGATCGCGCCGGAAGAGAAGGTCGTCGAGAAGCTCGACAACGCCCAGAAGATTCTCGTTGTCGGCGACTTCCTGGCCGGCGGTCTCGGCGTCGGCATGGACGCGGCCTTCCAGGATTCGCCGGGCATCCTCATCGAGACCCACAGCAACGTCGCCTCCGGTCTCGTGCGCGACGATTATTACGACTGGCCGACGCAACTGACGAAATTCATGGACGAGGCCAAGCCCGCCATGGTCGTCGTCATGCTCGGCGCCAACGACCGCCAGCAGATGGTGACCGATGTCGGCAAGGAAAAGTTCCGCACCGATGGCTGGTACACCGAATACCAGCGCCGCGTTCTGGCCTTCGGCAAGGCGGTGACGGCGAGGAAGATCCCGCTGCTCTGGGTCGGCCTGCCGGCCTTCGATTCGCCCTCGATGATGGCGGATGCGGCGCAGATGAACCAGGTCTATCGCAAGCAGGTGGAATCGATCGGCGGCGAGTTCGTCGATATCTGGGACGGCTTCGTCAGCGAGAGCGGTGATTTCATCGTCACCGGCTCCAACATCAACGGCCAGCAGGTGCGCCTGCGCACCTCAGACGGCATCAACATGACCGATGCTGGCCGCCGCAAGGTCGCCTTCTACGTCGAAAAGCCGGCCCGCCGCATCCTCGGCACCCAGGCAAGCCCCGATCTCGTGCGCCTCGACAATAGCAGCGCGCCGGCGATCGGCCTCTCGTCGAACCCGGCCGACCATACCGACCCGATCGCGCTCTCCGACCCCAACCTCGACGGCGGCACGGCGCTTCTTGGCGGCGCCGCCATTCCCGTCAGCGCCACGAAGTCGCCGCGCGACAAGCTGGTGCAGGATGGCGAGATGGCCAAGCCGCCGGCCGGCCGCGTCGACGACTACAGCCGCCCCGCCGCCAAATCGACCGCCGAGGTCTCTGTCAAGTAGAAGCGGGCGCTCGCGCGCCCGCTTCTCTCTTTTCCCAACTCAACTGGCTCAGCTCGGAAAATCCGCACTCAGCGTCAGATCCGCCCAGGCATCGAAATTCGACCGCAGCGCATCCAGCCGCTCGCGGGCGATCTTCAGCGCCGGCGCGCCCAGCAGCAGCCGCAGCGGCGGCTCCTCCGCCTCGTAGGCGGCAATCACGGCGGCGGCAGCACGCGCCGGATCGCCCGGCTGGTTGCCGGATACAGCACGGGTCGCGGCCCTTCGCTTGCCCGCCGTCTCGGCGTAATCGTCGATGACGGTCGCCGATTCGATCATCGAACTCCCGGCCCAATTGGTGCGAAACGCCCCCGGCTCCAGAATGGTGACCTTGATCCCGAGCGGCGCGACCTCATGAGAGAGCGATTCCGACAAGCCCTCCACCGCGAACTTCGTGGCGTGATAATAGCCGGTCGCCGCGAACGCCACGAGGCCACCGAGCGACGACGTGTTGAACACATGCCCGCGACGTCGCGCGCGCATGCCGGGGAGCACCCGCTTGGTCATCGCGATCAGGCCGAACACATTGGTCTCGAACTGGTCGCGGATCTCCTGATCATCACCTTCCTCGATCGCGGCGAGATAGCCATAGCCGGCATTGTTGACCAGCACGTCGATGCCGCCGAAATGCCTCTCTGCCGCAGCGACTGCTTCGTCGACCGACGCCTTGGAGCGCACATCCAGCGCAAGCGGCAGCACATGATCGCCGTAGCGGGCGACCAGATCGTCGAGCGCGCCGGGCTTGCGCGCGGTCACAGCCGCCCGCCAGCCGCGCGCCAGAACGGCTTCGGCCAAGGCGAGGCCGAGGCCCGAGGAAGCGCCGGTGATGAACCAGATGGGGGAAGTCTCAGTCATGTCGTCTCCTTCCGGGCTTTTCGCCCACTCTTTCGTTGGGCCTTAGCGCCGGCGCAGGATCATGCCGCCATGGTGCAGCGTGTCGCGGTCGACGAAATCGCCGTCGGCGGTAAAGCCGGTGTCGTCCCAGTAATCGATATGCGCGCCACGGACCTCGTAGCGCCCCTGATAGGCGCTCTCGCGGTTGCCGCGCGCCTCGTCGTATCGGCCGTTCTCCAGAAGCGCGTGCCGAACCCGGCCGTCATCGGTGATCCACATCCCGACATAGGGGTGATCGCTCATCATCTCTCTCCTCTTCCGGCCTCGCAGGACCGATGCGATTGCAGGCGACGGCTCTTCCGTCTTGCCATGGGATGAGAGATAGGGACGACATTGGCATCAAACGAGTTGCCAATCCGAGATAGCTTGGTTAGTTATTCTAACCAATGAGCGACCAGTTCGAAGGCATCTCCGTTTTCCTTGCCGTCGCGGAAGCGCGCAACTTCCGCGTCGCCGCCGAGCGGCTGGGCGTGACCCGCTCCGCCGTCAGCCAGGCGCTGCAGCGGCTGGAAGACCGGCTGGGCGTCACGCTCGTCCAGCGCACCACGCGCAGCGTGCGGCTGACCGAAGCCGGAGAACTGTTCCAATCCCTGGTGAAGGAGCCCGCCGACCGGGTGACCGAGGCGATCGAAGCCGTACGCGAGGTCCGCGCGCGGCCATCGGGCCTGCTGCGCATCGCCGTGTCGTCGATCGCCGAACGCGTCATCTCCGGCCCGCTGCTGGCAGGCTTCATGGCGAAATATCCGGAACTGCGCCTGGATATCACCATCACCGACGGCGAGTTCGATATCGTCGAGGCCGGCTTCGATGCGGGGATCAGGCTGGGCGAGGTGATCGAGCAGGACATGGTGGCCGTATCGGTCTCGTCAGCCCAGCGCCAATGCGCCGTCGCATCACCCGATTACATCGCCCGACGCGGTGCGCCGCAACACCCCCGCGATCTCGTCGATCACGTCTGCATCGGCTGGCGCCCTCGACCCGACACCGCCCCCTACCGCTGGGAATTCACCGAGAATGGCCGTGATTTCGACGTCGCCGTCGATCCCGACATGACGACCAACGACATGGGCATGATGCTGCGCATGGCCTCTTCAGGCGCCGGCATCACCTTCGGCATGATCGAGACCTTCGCGCCCTATATCGCACGCGGTGAACTCATGCCGCTTCTCGAGACCTACTGCCCGCCCTTCGACGGCTTCTACATCTACTATCCCCGCCGCCATCGTCAGCCGCAAAAACTGCGCGTGCTGGTCGATCACCTCTCAAGCAGAGGCTGAATGCGGGCATACCGAGCCGGCGGCACGCCCGCATATCGCGAGAAGGCGACGCTGAACGCGCTCGCCGAACCATAACCCACGCGCTCCGCCACCTCATCCATCGCGAGTTCGCGGCCGCGCAACAGCTGCTTGGCGAGCGCCATGCGCCAGGCCAGCAGATACTCCATCGGCGGCAGGCCGACGACACGGCTGAAACGCGCGAAGAAGGCCGATCGGGAGAGCGATGCTTCGGTCGCAAGGTCCGCCACCGTCCAGGGATGGGCGGGCCGTTCATGCAGCGCGTGAAGTGCGGCCGCCAGCCGTTCGTCCGCCAGACCCCGGCTGAGCCCAGGCGCGCCTGTCGGCTGCGTGCCGGATCGAAGCGCCTCGATCAGCAGCACCTCAAGCAGCCGCTCAAGCACCAGCTCCCGCCCCGGCCGCCGTTCGCGTGTCTCCTCGCCGACCAATTGCATCAGCGTCGCCAGACGCGGTTCGCCGCGAACGACAACGACATCGGGCAGCAGCGAAACCAGAAGCGCCGCATCCGGTGAACCGAAGCTGCAATGCCCGATGCGCATGCGCAGATCCGCTGGCCCATCGAGACGACCCACACGGAAGCGACCGTCGCTCATCTGTATCGGCACGACGGCGGGCAAGCCGCGCGGCGCGTCGATGCTCTCATTGACGAGATCACGCATGGCCGGCACCAGAACGAAGTCGCCGGCCTCAAGAATGAACGGCGGCTCCTCCCCGAATGTCACGCGGCAACGCCCCTCGATGACCGCGCAGTAGAAGGGCTCGCCCGTAGCCTCGCGTTCAATCCGCCATAGGCCGGCGCATTCGACCAGCTTCGAGAAACGTGCTGCGGGCTGCAGCAGCGTGACGATTTCGGCAAGAGGATCAACGGCCACGATCAGGACTATCGCTAAAGAAATGGAGACTGCAAACTATATCAAGTCTCGCATGCGGTCACTACCCTGCAATCATTCCTTTTCGATTGGAGACGCAGATGCCCACGATATTGATCACCGGTTGCTCGTCCGGCTTTGGCCTGGAGACCGCGAAACTCTTTCTCGACCGCGGCTGGGATGTGATCGCGACGATGCGCAAGCCCGACCCCGACCTGTTGCCGGTATCCGAACGCCTGCGCGTTCTGGCGCTCGACGTCACCGACCCGACAAGTATCGCCGAGGCCGTGGCGGCAGCCGGTCATATCGACGTACTCGTCAACAACGCCGGCTTCGGAGCTCCTTCCCCCATCGAGCTCACCGCGCCGGAGACCGTGCGATCCTTGTTCGAGACAAACACGATCGGCACCTTGGCGATGGTCCAGGCCGTCGTGCCGCAGATGCGCCAGCGCCGCGCGGGCGTCGTCATCAACGTCACGTCGACGGTGACGGTGAAGACACTGCCGGTCATCGGCGTCTACCGCGCCAGCAAGGCCGCCGTGAACGCGCTGACGGAGTCGCTTGCGGTCGAGATGGAGCCGTTCGGCGTGCGGGTGCATATCGTTCTGCCCGGCCGCTCGCCAACCACCCGCTTCGGCGAAAACGCACGCCCCCACTTCCGTGGCCTCGACGATGCCGACTATGCGCCGATGCTCCAGCAGTTCATCAAGAGCGTGCAGGACGATACCGGCCCAGTGACCCATGCCGCCGACGTGGCCGAGGCCGTGTGGCGGGCTGCCACCGATCCATCGGCGCCGCTGCGTATTCCAGGCGGTGCCGATGCGGAGCTCTGGATGGCCGAGGCGGGCCTCTAAGCCCTTCCCACGACGGAGAAGCGATCTTGCAACTCGGGGCCGCGCCAGGCAGTCCCGAGCCGACCAATTGCAGCAACTAACTCCGCTGCAGCGCCAGATGCGCCCCGAGGCCGATCAGAATTCCCCCGCCCGCGCGCTGCACCAGCCGCTGCGCCGATCCCGAGCGCTTCAGCCTCGAGACGACGGCGCCTGCCAGCATCACGCAGACGATATCGGCCGACGAAAAGATGAAATTGACGATCGTGCCCAGCAGCACGAATTGCAGCCAGACCGGAAAGCTGGCGGCGGGATCGATGAATTGCGGCAGGAAGGCCAGGAAGAAGATCGCCGTCTTCGGGTTCAGCACCTCGATCGAGATGCTCTCGACAAAGGCCCGCCGGCCGGATTTCGGATCGACGACAGCGAGCGTCGCTTCCCCTTGAGATTTGCTGCGAAAAAGCGAGATGCCGAGCCAGACCAGATAGGCAGCACCGGCGAGCTTGACCGCCATATAGAGCACCGGCACCGCATGAAAGATGATCGACAGGCCGGCGGCAGACGCGATCACATGCACATAGCAGCCGACATGGATCCCGAGCGTCGCCATGAACCCCGCCCGCCGTCCCCGCGCCAGCGTCTGGGCGGCAGCGTAAAGCATGGCCGGCCCGGGAATATAGGCAAAGAGCGCCGTCGTGACGAAGAAGGTGATCAGCAGTTCGGTGGATGGCATCCGGTGTTGTTCCTTGCCGCATAGCCATGCGAAGCGATGGCCCGCGCACCATAGATCGCCGCATCGCGGTTGACCATGCCGCAATCCCATCGCGCCGGCGGAACGGAGATGTCCAGTCAGAGCCCTACTCGATCACCTCGACCGCCGACAACACCTCCACGCTGGCGGCCGCTCCGCATCCATGCACCTCGATCTTCAGCTTCGCACCCGGAACGATGATCGTCCTCAGCTTCGCCTGGATGACCTTGGCATTCCCCGGCGGATCGACATTGATGTAGCCGGTGCCGCGCTTGTCCTTGAACTGGAAGCCTTCTATCGCCTGCCCGGAGGCCTTCATCGTCAGGTCCACCACCTCGCCCGTCGTCGTGGCCACCTGGCAATCCGTCTCGGGGCTCAGGCCGGAGAGACGCCCGCCCGCTGCCGCCGCAGCGACCACAGGCGCGGTCGACGATCCGCAGCCGGAAAGCACCCGCCGCACGGCAGCCCCGCTTCCGCGCAGCGAAAACGCATAGGGCAGGCCGACCGGATCGAAAGCCAGCGTCGCTCGGCTCCCCTTCTGAAGGGCATCGGCGAAATCATCGGCAAGCGGCCAGCGATAGAGATCGTGGGCGCCGCGCTCTGGCAGATTGAAGGTGAATGTACGGCCATCGATGATGATGTCGAACGGCTCACCTGTCGCCTTGCCGTGCTCGTAGATCACCATCTCGAAGCTCGGCGCGCCCACGGCCGGGCAACTGACCAGCAGGCACATGTTTTCGCTCAGGCACTTCGCCGTCGCCGGATAATTGACATAGCCGGCGCGCTCCCAAGCCCAAGCCGGCGATGCCACGACGCACAAGAAGGCCGCGACAATGCTGATGACAGATCGAACAGACATATTCATTGACCCCCGTACAACAAACAGTCCGTCCATACTCGCCGAACTGACGCGCCCGCCGCCAGATAGACTTTCTCGGTAGGCGCTGCATGCGGCACAAAAAAGCTCGGGGCCGCATCACGCAGCCCCGAGCCGAAATCAATCCGAACGTCCCCGCAGCTTAGCGCGGCAGAACCGTCGAGCCCATCAGCGCCTCGTCGATGGCGCGCGCCGCCTGGCGTCCCTCGCGGATCGCCCAGACGACCAGCGACTGGCCGCGGCGGACGTCGCCCGCCGTCCAGAACTTGTCGACCGAGGTCTTGTAGTCGCGGTCGTTGGCGACAACGTTGGTCGAGCCGCGGCGGTCGGTGTTGAGCGTCAGCTTGCCGTCGAGTTCCTTGAGCACGCTCGTGGTGAACGGGCCGGAGAAGCCGATGGCGATGAAGGCGAGGTCTGCCTTGATGATGAACTCCGTGCCGGCGATCGGCTTGCGGCGCTCGTCGACTTCGCAGCACTTGACGCCGGTCAGGACGCCGTCTTCGCCGATGAATTCGAGCGTCGCGACCTGGAACTCGCGCACAGCGCCTTCGGCCTGGCTGGAGGAGGTGCGCATCTTGGTGGCCCAGAACGGCCAGACCGCGAGCTTGTCTTCCTTCTCCGGCGGCTGCGGACGGATGTCGAGCTGGGTGACCTTCACGGCCCCCTGGCGGAACGCCGTCCCGACGCAGTCCGATGCGGTGTCACCGCCGCCAACGACGACGACATGCTTGGCGCCTGCAAGGATCGGGTCCGATGCCCAGCCGACGCTGTCGATGTTTTCGCGGCCGACGCGCTTGTTCTGCTGCACCAGATACGGCATCGCATCGTGAACGCCGGCGAGATCGAAGCCCGGAATGCCGGCTTCACGCGGCGTTTCCGAACCGCCGCAGTAGAGAACCGCGTCGTGATCGGCGATCAGCTGCTCGACCTTCAGATCGACGCCGACATTGACGCCGCAATGGAACGTCACGCCCTCGCCCGAGATCTGCTCGACGCGACGATCGATGAAGTTCTTCTCCATCTTGAAGTCGGGAATGCCGTAGCGCAGCAGGCCGCCGGGCTTGGATTCGCGCTCATAGACATGCACCTCGTGACCGGCGCGGCCGAGCTGCTGGGCGGCCGCCATGCCGGCAGGACCCGAACCGATGATCGCGACCTTCTTGCCGGTGCGAACGGCAGCCGGCTGCGGCCGGATGAAGCCGAGTTCATAGGCCTTGTCGGCAATCGCCTGCTCGACGGTCTTGATCGCAACCGGCGCATCCTCGAGGTTCAGCGTGCACGCTTCCTCGCAGGGAGCGGGGCAGACGCGGCCGGTGAACTCAGGGAAGTTGTTGGTCGAATGCAGGTTCTGGATCGCTGCTTCCCAGTTGTTGTTGTAGACCAGATCGTTCCAGTCGGGGATCTGGTTGTGCACGGGACAGCCGGTCGGGCCATGGCAATAGGGAATGCCACAGTCCATGCAGCGCGCGGCCTGTTTCTGCACTTCCGGGTCCGACATCGGGATCGTGAATTCGCGGAAATGCCGGATACGGTCCGACGCCGGCTGATACTTCGCCACCTGCCGGTCGATTTCCAGAAACCCTGTTACCTTACCCATGCTGCTGTCTTCCCTTACACTCATGACCGCCTCACCGCAGCCAGTTGTCTGTTTTCAGTCCCGTTAACCGGGGCAAATTGCTGAACCGTCATTAGAACATATCCCCTTGAGAACCATCCATGAGACTGTGACAGGATTGCTGTCGGCGCAGTCACCATGGGTCATCGAGATATTTCGGTATCCGCCACGCATAATTGGCACGTGGCGGATATGTCGGTGTTGTTATTCCGCAGCGATCCCCATCCGGCTGCGCTCCATTTCCTCGAGCGCGCGGCGGTATTCGACCGGCATGACCTTGCGGAACTTCGGACGATACTCCGCCCAGTTGTCCAGAATCTGCTTGGCACGGGTGGATTCCGTGTAGTGCAGGTGGTTGGAGATCAACTGGTAGAGGCGTTCCTCATCGTGGCGGGTCATGTCGCCGGAAACGTCGACGCGGCCCTTGTGCGCGAGATCGCCACCATGGTGATGCAGCTTCTCCATCAGGTCGTCTTCCTCAGGAACCGGCTCGAGCTCGACCATCGCCATGTTGCAGCGCTTGGCGAAATCGCCGCTCTCGTCGAGAACGTAGGCGACGCCACCCGACATGCCGGCCGCGAAGTTGCGGCCCGTCTCGCCGAGCACGACCACCACGCCACCCGTCATGTACTCGCAGCCGTGGTCGCCCACGCCTTCGACGATGGCGATGGCACCGGAGTTGCGCACCGCGAAGCGCTCGCCCGCGACGCCGCGGAAGTAGCACTCACCCTCGGTCGCGCCGTAGAGCACGGTGTTGCCGACGATGATCGAGTCTTCGGCGACGATCTTCGAGTTCTCCGGCGGACGCACGATGATCTTGCCGCCAGAAAGGCCCTTGCCGACATAGTCGTTGCCGTCGCCGATCAGCTTGAAGGTTACGCCGCGCGCCAGGAACGCGCCGAACGACTGTCCGGCCGTGCCGCGAAGCGTCACGTTGATCGTGTCTTCCTTCAGGCCACGGTGGTTGTAGCGCTTGGCGACTTCGCCAGACAGCATCGCGCCGGCAGAACGGTCGACGTTCTTGATGCCGACTTCGAAGCTGACAGGCGTCTTTGACGCGAGCGCAGGCTCGGCCTCCGCGATCATCTTGCGATCGAGAATGTCGTCGATCGGGTGCTTCTGGCGGGTCGTCCAGTAGGTTGCTTCCTTCGGCGCCTCGACCTTGTGGAAGATGCGGCTGAAGTCGAGACCCTTGGACTTCCAGTGCGCCAGCATCTCGTCCTTCTCGAGCAGCTCCGAAGCGCCGATGATGTCATCGAACTTGGTGAAGCCGAGGGAGGCCAGGATTTCACGCACTTCGTTGGCGACGAAGAAGAAGTAGTTGATGACGTGTTCCGGCGTGCCCTTGAAGCGCTTGCGCAGGACCGGATCCTGGGTGGCAACGCCGACAGGGCAGGTGTTCAGATGGCACTTGCGCATCATGATGCAGCCGGCGGCGATAACGGGAGCGGTCGCGAAGCCGAATTCGTCGGCACCAAGAAGCGCACCGATGATGACGTCGCGGCCGGTCTTCAGGCCACCGTCGACCTGCAGCGCGATGCGCGAACGAAGGCCGTTCAGCACCAGCGTCTGCTGGGTTTCGGCAAGGCCGATTTCCCACGGAGAACCCGCATGCTTCAGCGAGGTCAGCGGCGATGCGCCGGTACCGCCGTCGAAGCCGGAGACCGTAATGTGGTCGGCGCGCGCCTTGGCGACACCGGCGGCAACCGTACCGACGCCGACTTCCGAGACGAGCTTGACCGAGACATCGGACGTCGGGTTGACGTTCTTCAGGTCGTAGATCAGCTGCGCCAGATCTTCGATCGAGTAGATGTCATGGTGCGGCGGCGGCGAGATCAGGCCGACACCCGGCGTCGAGTGGCGGGTCTTGGCAACCGTCGCATCGACCTTGTGGCCCGGCAGCTGGCCGCCTTCGCCGGGCTTGGCGCCCTGCGCGACCTTGATCTGCAGCATGTCGGCGTTGACGAGATATTCCGTCGTCACACCGAAGCGTCCCGATGCGATCTGCTTGATCGCCGAGCGTTCCGGATTCGCCGAACCATCCGGCAACGGGAAGTAGCGGTCGCTCTCTTCGCCGCCCTCGCCGGTGTTGGACTTGCCACCGATCTTGTTCATTGCGATCGCCAGGGTCGTATGCGCCTCGCGGCTGATAGAGCCGAAGGACATGGCGCCGGTCGAGAAGCGCTTGACGATCTCGACTGCAGGCTCGACGTCGTCGAGCGCGACCGGCTTGCGCCCGATCTGCTCGGCGGTCTTGATCTTGAACAGGCCGCGAATGGTGTTCATGCGCAGCGCCGACGTGTTCACCATCTCGGCGAACTCGCGGTAGCGGTCCTCCGAGTTGCCGCGAACGGCGTGCTGCAGCGTGGCCACCGCATCCGGCGTCCAGGCATGGCTTTCGCCGCGCATGCGGTAGGCATACTCGCCGCCGATATCGAGCGTGGTCGCGAGCAGCGGATCCTTGCCGAAGGCCGACGTGTGGCGGGCAACGGTCTCTTCCGAGATCGCCTTCAGATCGACGCCTTCGATCATCGTCGCGGTGCCGAAGAAATACTTGTCGACCAGTTCCTGCTGCAGGCCGATCGCGTCGAAGATCTGGCCGCCGCAATAGGACTGATAGGTCGAGATGCCCATCTTCGACATGACCTTGAGGATGCCCTTGCCGACCGCCTTGATGTAGCGGTAGACGACTTCGGACGCGTCCACTTCCTTCGGGAACTCGCCCTTGGCATGCATGTCGAGCAGCGTGTCGAAGGCCAGGTACGGGTTGATCGCTTCCGCGCCGTAGCCGGCGAGAAGACAGAAGTGGTGCACTTCGCGCGGCTCGCCGGTTTCGACGACGAGACCGACGGAGGTTCTGAGACCCTTGCGGATCAGGTGATGGTGCACGGCGGCCGTCGCAAGCAGCGCCGGGATCGCGATGCGATCCGGCCCGATCTGGCGGTCGGAAAGCACGATGATGTTGTAGCCGCCCTTGACGGCCGCTTCCGCGCGCTCGCAGAGACGGTCGAGCATTTCGGGCATACCTTCGGCGCCACGCTCCACGTCATAGGTGAAGTCGAGCGTCTTGGTGTCGAAACGGTCTTCCGTGTGGCCGATCGAGCGGATCTTTTCGAGATCGCCATTGGTAAGGATCGGCTGACGCACTTCCAGGCGCTTGGCGTTGGCCGCACCCTCGTGGTCGAGAATGTTCGGACGCGGGCCGATGAAAGACACCAGGCTCATGACCAGCTCTTCGCGGATCGGATCGATCGGCGGGTTGGTGACCTGCGCGAAGTTCTGCTTGAAATAGGTGTAGAGCAGCTTCGACTTTTCCGACATGGCCGAGATCGGCGTATCGGTGCCCATCGAGCCCACGGCTTCCTGGCCCGTCGTCGCCATCGGCGACATCAGAATCTTGGTGTCTTCGGTGGTGTAGCCGAAGGCCTGCTGGCGGTTGAGCAGCGAGACGTCGCGGCGCAGCGCGCGCGGCTCCACCGGCTTCAGGTCTTCGAGGATGAGCTGCGTGCGATCGAGCCAGCTGCGATAGGGATGCTTGGTCGCAAGCTCGGTCTTCAGCTCCTCATCGGAGACGATCTTGCCCTTCTCCATGTCGATCAGCAGCATCTTGCCCGGCTGCAGGCGCCACTTCTTGACGATGCTTTCTTCCGGCACCGGCAGCGTGCCCGCTTCGGAAGCAAGGATGATCCGATCGTCGTCGGTGACGAGGTAACGGGCAGGACGCAGGCCGTTACGGTCGAGCGTCGCGCCGATCTGCTTGCCATCGGTAAAGCAGACGGCGGCCGGACCGTCCCACGGCTCCATCAGGGCGGCATGGTATTCGTAGAACGCCTTGCGCTCCTTCGACATCGACTGGTTGCCGGCCCAGGCTTCCGGGATCAGCATCATCACGGCATGCGCCATGGAGTAGCCGCCGCGCACGAGGAACTCGAGCGCGTTGTCGAAACAGGCCGTGTCCGACTGACCTTCATAGGAGATCGGCCAGAGCTTGGAGATATCCTCGCCGAACAGTGGCGAAGACACCGATGCCTGGCGCGCCGCCATCCAGTTGACGTTGGAGCGCAGCGTGTTGATTTCGCCGTTGTGGGCGACCATGCGGTAAGGGTGCGCCAGCTTCCAGGACGGGAAGGTGTTGGTCGAGAAACGCTGGTGCACGAGCGCGACAGCAGACTCAAAACGCGGGTCCGACAGGTCCTTATAATAGGCGCCGACCTGATAGGCCAGGAACATGCCCTTGTAGACGATCGTCGAGGACGACAGCGACACCGGATAGAAGTGGCTCTCCTCGCCGTCGAACTCGTCATAGATGCGGTTCGAGATCACCTTGCGCAGCGTGAACAGGCGGCGTTCGAATTCATCGGTGGTCGCGGCGCTATCGCCGGCCCCGATGAAGATCTGACAGTGATGCGGTTCGGTCGCGGCAATATCCGGCGCCTTCGACAGCGACGAGTTGTCGACGGGCACGTCGCGGAAGCCGATGAGAACCTGGCCCTCTTCGGAGATGACGTCCTGCATCACCTTCTTGAAATGCGCGATCTGCTTTTCGTCGCGCGGCATGAAGATATGGCCGACGCCATATTCGCCGGCCTTCGGCAAGGTGATGCCCTGCTTGGCCATTTCCTCGCGGAAGAAGCGATCGGGAATCTGCACGAGAATACCAGCACCGTCACCCATCAGCGGATCGGCGCCGACAGCACCGCGGTGTGTCAGGTTTTCGAGAATGAAGAGACCGTCCTTGACGATCTGGTGCGACTTCTGGCCCTTCATATGCGCGACGAAGCCGACGCCGCAGGCGTCATGTTCGTTGCGTGGGTCGTAAAGCCCCTGTTTGGCCGGCAGACCGGTGGCAGGTTTGCGCGTATTGGCCACCGCGCGCATGTCTGCTGCTGCGAACTGGTCAATACCCGTGGATGGCGTGTTCTTCGTCATCGTTTTGCCTCCTGTCAGAGCCCGCTACTGTGCGGGCGGCTCTTCGTCGCACACCGACCCTGATCTTAGGTTCGGCGCATGACAGCGCTGTTGCATTATCGAAGATCCGGTCGCCGGCGGCAGGCTTTCCCCTGGAAGGCAAAGCCTTTCCCGACAAAGCAGCCGTTGCGCTCCGCGCCTGCCATGCGTCCCACGCGAGGAAACTCGTCCGCGCTCGGGAAACTATAGCGTGAAACCCAACGAGTGTAAGGTCTTTTGGCGCCTCTTCGGCCTTAGCGGCCAAAATAGGACAGCAACCCTGTCCTAATTCATCGGTTCTATGCCAGAAACGTGACAGCTCCGCAAGGGCCATGGATTAAAAAAACGTCAATTAGCGACGGAAGATTGCCAAATTGATCGGCAGCGCGACATAAAATTACGCCGTTTCGTTCTATATTGTATGTTGATTGCGGAATTCAATTTTTGTGATGGGTCCCGCCTCGATTGCTTGATCCAGTGAAGCTTTGGATTAAGCTCCGCTGCGAAACAGCCCCCACCTTCATATCTTCCAGGTTTTTCTCATGATTTTCGCTTCCGACAACTGGGCTGGCGCCCACCGTTCCATCGCCGAGCGCCTGCTGCAGGAATCCGCCGGTTTCGCCGCCGCATACGGCACCAGCGATCTCGACCGCCGCGTCGAGGCCCGCTTCGCCGAGATCTTCGAGCGCGAGGTTTCCGTGTTCTTCGTGGCGACGGGCACGGCCGCCAACTCGTTGTCGCTCGCAAGCGTCCAGCGCCCCGGCGGCATCACTTTCTGCCACGCCGAAGCCCATGTGATCGCCGACGAATGCGGCGCCCCCGATTTCTTCAGCCAGGCGCGCCTGTCCCCCGTCGATGGCGAATTGGGTAAGATCGATCCGGCGAAGCTCGCCAAGGCGATCGCTGGCTTCCCTGAAAACGCCGTGCATCATGGCCGCGCGACGGCGGTCACCATCACGCAGGCGACCGAGATCGGCACCGTCTACTCGCTCGACGAGATCGACGCCATCTCCGCGATCTGCAAGGAGCGCAAGCTGCCGCTCCACATGGATGGCGCCCGCTTCGCCAATGCGCTGGTGGCGCTCGGTGCAAGCCCTGCCGAGATGACCTGGAAGCGCGGCGTCGACATCCTCTCCTTCGGCGGCACCAAGAACGGCTGCTGGTGCGCCGAGGCGATCGTCGTCTTCGATCCTGAAAAGGCGAAGGAGATGCCCTTCATCCGCAAGCGCGCCGCACAGCTCTTCTCCAAGTCGCGCTTCATTGCCGCCCAGTTCGACGCCTATCTGGACAACGGTCTCTGGCTCGATCTCGCTGGCCACGCCAACGGCATGGCTGACCGCCTGCGCGCAGGCATCGGCGCCAGCAACTCGGCCCGCCTTGCCTGGTCAACGACTTCAAACGAAGTTTTCGCCATTATAAAGAAGAGCGCCGGAAAGACTGCCGAAGACAAGGGCGCGAAATTCTACGAATGGCCGATCCCCTCAGCCACGCCTGATCTCGTCGGCACTGATGAGATCCTGATCCGCCTCGTCACCAGCTTCGCCACCGAAGAAAAGGACGTCGACGGCTTCCTGAGCTGCCTCGCATCCTGATCCCAAACGACGATGGGCCCGGTGATCGAAATCACCGGGCCCATGCTCATGGCGCCGCACCCAGCCATGCGGCGCGCACTCCTCACTTACATGTTGCTCATTTCGCCCGTGCTCATCGGCATCATGTTCACGTTCATGTTGTACATGACCCAGACGGTGCCGACGATCGTGATGACCACGATGATGGCCGTGAAGATGAAGGCGATCAGCGTCCAGCCGTTTTCCGCGCGGCTGTCGACATGCAGGAAGCAGACGACGTGGACGACGATCTGCGCGATGGCCAGCGCGAAGATGATCACGGTGGTCGCCGTGGCATTTTCCAGCGCCCCGGACATGACCCGCCAGAACGGAATGACCGTCAGAATGATCGACAGGATCGAGCCGGTCCAGATGCTGCCCTTGCTGCCGTGAGCGGGTTCGGTGTGATGATGTGTGCTCAACGGAGTGCTCCAAACAGGTAGACGACGGTGAAGACGCCGATCCAGATGATGTCGAGGAAGTGCCAGAACATCGACAGGCACATCAGACGACGCTTGTTGTCCTCATTCAGTCCGCGCTGGGCGATCTGCACGAGAAGCGTGACCAGCCAGATCAGGCCGAACAAGACGTGCAGGCCGTGGGTCCCAACCAGCGTGAAGAAGGCCGACAGGAAGGCGCTGCGCTGCGGCGTCGCACCCTCGGCGATGAGCGAAGAGAACTCGTAGAGTTCCACGCAGAGGAACGCCGCGCCGAGCAGGCCGGTGACGGCAAGCAGCCGCCACATCTGTGCGGTGCGACCTGCAGCCATCGCCTGCATGCCGATCGAAAGCACGATCGACGATGCGAGCAGGAAGCCGGTGTTCAGCGCCACCAGCGGCAGCTCGAACAGGTGCTGGGGCGGAGGCCCACCCGCATAATTGCGGCTGAGCGTTCCATAGACGGCGAACAGCGAGGCGAAAATGAGTGCATCGCTCATCAGGTAGATCCAGAAGCCGAGCATCGTGGCGCCGCCACTGTGATAATGCTCCTCGGCTTCGGGCAGGTGATAGACGCGCTGGGCGTCCTTGTTGACGAGTTGGATGGTCATGTCAGGCCCTCGCTGCCGGCTGCTGCGCACGCTTGCCTTCGGTAAGCGCGATCGCATCGGCCGGGATGTAGTGATCGCGGCTGTAGTTGAAGGTGTGGACGATCGAGACGACGAGGATGCCGGCGAAGCTGATGGCGGCCAGCCACCACATGTACCAGATCATGCCGAAGCCCAGTGCCGTGGCGAGTGCCGCAACCACGACGCCGGTGGCTGTGTTGCGCGGCATGTGGACAGGGCGGAAGCCTTCGGTCGGGTGCTTGTAGCCATGCTCCTTCATGTCGTGCCAGGCGTCGAGTTCGTAGACGACGGGCGTGATCGCGAAGTTGTAGGCAGGCGGAGGCGAAGTCGTCGACCATTCCAGCGTACGGCCATCCCAAGGGTCGCCGGTGACATCACGCAGCTTGTTGCGCTTCACGATGCCCATGACGATCGCCATGACGAAGCCGAGCACACCGATGAGGATGATCACGGCGCCGATCAGCGCGATGACGAAGTAAGGCTGCAGCGTCGGATCGTCGAAGTGGTTGACGCGGCGAGTGGTGCCCATCAGGCCGACGATGTAGATCGGTGTCCAGGCGACCCAGTAGCCGATGACCCAGCCCCAGAAGGCAACCTTGCCCCAGAACTCGTCCATCTTGAAGCCGAAGGCCTTCGGGAACCAGTAGGTCATACCGGCGAAGAGGCCGAAGACGACGCCGCCGATGATGGTGTTGTGGAAGTGCGCCACCAGGAACAGCGAGTTGTGCAGCACGAAGTCGGCAGCCGGTACGGCGAGCAGAACACCCGTCATGCCACCGACCACGAAGGTCAGCATGAAGGCGACGACCCACATCATCGGCAGTTCGAAGCGGATTTCGCCGCGGAACATCGTGAACAGCCAGTTGAACACCTTGGCCCCGGTCGGAATGGCGATCACCATCGTGGCGATCCCGAAGAAGGCGTTGACGCTCGCACCCGATCCCATGGTGAAATAGTGGTGCAGCCAGACGAGGTAGGAGAGAATGGTGATGACCACAGTGGCGTAGACCATCGAGCCGTAGCCGAACAGGCGCTTGCCGGTGAAGGTCGAGGTGATTTCCGAATAGATGCCGAAGGCCGGCAGGATCAGGACGTAGACCTCGGGGTGACCCCACATCCACACCATGTTCCAGTAGAGCATCGCGTTGCCGCCGAGATCATTGATGAAGAAGGCGGTGTCGAGATAGCGGTCGAGCAGCAGCAAGAAGAAGGCTGCCGTCAGCGCCGGGAAGATGGCGATGGCGAGAACGTTGCTGCAGAGCGCGGTCCAGGTGAAGACGGGCATCTTCATCAGGCTCATGCCGGGCGCGCGCATCTTGATGACGGTTGCGACCATGTTGACGGCCGAGAGCGTGGTGCCGATGCCGGCGATTTCGAGCGACCATAGATAGTAGTCGACCCCGGTATCAGGACTGAAGGCCTTTTCCGCCAGCGGCGCGTAGGACAGCCAGCCGGTGCGTGCGAATTCGCCGACGAACAGCGAGATCATCACCAGCACCGAACCTGCAACCGTCAGCCAGAAGCTGAGGTTGTTCAAGTAGGGGAAGGCGACGTCGCGCGCGCCGATCTGCAGCGGCATGACGAAGTTGACGATGCCGACGACCAGGGGGATCGCCACGAAGAAGATCATGATCGTCCCGTGGGCGGTGAAGATCTGGTCGTAGTGGCTCGAGTGCAGGAAGCCCTCGTTGCCACCAAACGCAATCGCCTGTTGCAGGCGCATCATCACGGCATCAGAGAAGCCGCGCAGCAGCATGATGATCGCAAGCACGATGTACATGATGCCGATCTTCTTGTGATCGACGGAGGTGAACCACTCCTTCCAGAGATAGCCCCAGAGCCGGAAATAGGTGAGTGCTGCGACGATGATCAGACCGAGCGCGGCGACCGCGATGAAAGTGCCGACAAGGATCGGCTCGTGGATCGGCAGCGATTCGAGCGTTAGCCGCCCGAAGACTGTCGTGGTGAAGCTATGGTCTTGCATTGGAACCCTGCTGTTCAGGCGCGGCGAGCGCGCCATTGTTGGTGCCGGTGTTGGTGTGGTCGTGAGCGGCCGGAACGGCGGCGGTGACGTCGCCGGATGTCGAGGTGTGGCTCATGGATGACATGCCCTGACTCATCTGCCCCTCGCTTGACTGCATGGCTGAGTGATCCATGGGCTGCGGCGCGAACATGCCGCCATTGTCGCGATCAAGCGCGCGATCCTTCTTCATGATGTCGGCGGCGCATTCGGTGCCGGCGACCACGCAGCGGTTGAGGACACGGTCGAAGAGGCCGGAGGCGACGGTGGAGAAGTGCATGACGGGCACTTTCTCACTCGGCTTGTCCAGTTCGACGTAACGGTCGGTCGACAGCGTCTCGCCCGCGGCCTTTATCCCCGCGGCCCATTGGTCGAACCCTGCCTGATCGACACCGTGCAGCTTGAACCGCATGTCGGAATAGCCGGCGCCGGTATAGTTGCCCGAGTAGCCCCAGCTGTCGCCCGGCTCGTTGAGCACGGCGTGCAGCATCGATTTCATGCCCGGCATCGCATAGATCATGCCCGCCAGCGTGGGCGCCGAGAAGGTGTTGAACTGGTTGGTCGAGGTGATGGAGAAACGTACGGGGACATCGACCGGGAGGGCCAATTCGTTGACGGTCGCGATGCCTTGTTCGGGATAGATGAAGAGCCACTTCCAATCCATGGCGACGACCTGGATATCGAGAGGCTTGTGGTCCTTGGCCAGCGGCTTGTCGGCGGAAATGCGATCGAGGGGGCGGAAGGGATCGAGGCTGTGGGTGGTGATCCAGGTGACCACGCCGAGACACGCGATGATCAGGAGCGGGATCGACCAGACCACCACTTCGATCGGTGCAGAATGGGTGAAGTTCGGATCGTATTTCTCGGGCGCTCGACCCTTGCGGTATCGGAACGCGAAGACCACGATCAGGGTCAACACCGGAATGACGACGAGAAGCATCATGCCGAGCGCGACGAGGATGAGGTTACGCTCCTGAAGAGCGATATCCCCCGTTGGGTTCATCACCACCATATTGCAACCGCTGAGAGGAAGCAGCGCAAGAGGTGCGACAAACCGGCGAAAATTTCGTGATATGAATGTTTTCTGGCGCATCCCCGGAAGCTATGTCGCCCCCCGCGCGGCAGCTTTGACATAGATCAAACTTTGATCCGGATGACCGTGGATTTCGCTGCGACATTTTGTGTGCCGGCCGAAAATCACGGAGTTCGGTCTCAGACGCCATCAAGCCAGCGCGCGGCAGCTTTGCGCTGATAGCGGACGTTGGTTTGGCTTCGACAAATGACCGAAGGGGCGCTGAAAGCTGCCTGTCGCTTCTCTGAGATTTACTATCTGGGAAGCCTCTTTACGAGCGTTCCTCTCCGATCCAAGCTGCGAGCGCCCGCCGAATCGTAGAAGGTGAACGCAAATGCCGATATTAGACGCTGGAGCGTACTCACAGCCCAACACCGAATATCTGCTGTCGATGCTTGTCGATCTCTCTGGTGACGAAGCCTTCCACGAGAAGAACGATGTTTTCTTTTTCAATCTCTACCTCGGTGACAAATACGTGTCATTCCCCGAAGGCATGACCCATTTCCATGTGTGCAGAAATATGGACTACGGCTACCTGTTTGCGATTTTCCACACGGTTCGCCGACAGGATGTCATTGGGGAGAACGTCATGTTCCCCGATTACAGGGACACGTGCCTCACCCTACTTTGGACTGCGGAAACCGACTGCAATGATCACGTCACCGCGGCACTGAATTATGCAGACGAGGTTATCAGAAATCTGGAGTTTGCCACGGGTAAAGCAATCCCGATCGGCCTCGGAGAAATCCAGAGGCAGTCAAACTTCGAGGTCGCGCACGTCAACGTCATCAAAGGCATAGTGGATCGGATTTCGCTACAGCACGACCGCACGCATGTCCCGACCTTCACTCCCCAAATTGCCCCGATTCTTAATGCCCTCATGGGCTTCGACGACGAGTACGAGACGATCAAGAACACTGAGCCAGTGAAGTCAGTCACCCATGCCGGGCGCTGGCAGCAGAAGGCGATACGTGCCTATGGGAGTGGCGAATATGCCGATTGTGTCGTCTGCTCGGCTATATGGGCGGAAACATTCCTTGTCCGTATCACGGCGGAACTTATGGCTCTCGTGGGAGAGCCTATCGCCGACCTGAAAGCAGAGATGCAACGAGGAATTCCCCAATTCCTAAACCGATATCTCGGGTCGAAATTCGTGAAAGGGAATTGGGATCATACCTCGACGATTACCCATGTCGGTAAATGGTATCAAACAGCTTACGGTCTGCGCAGTCGCGTGATGCATGAAGGCTACCTGCCAACGGCTAACGAGGCGTACGATTGCTACGAGACGACGCATGAATTCGTGCGCCAGGTGAGCAAAGAGATCGGTAAGCTGAAAGACCCGAGACTTACTGTCGCAACACGCTTCTTCAAACATATGCCGTATGAAAGTTAGCCAACTTCTCCGAAGCTCCCCAAATGCTTCTGCCGTGAGAGCGACTTAGCCCGGCTGCGAATATGGTCGCCTGATGCATGATCCCCGCGGAGCTGGACATCCTATGATTTGGGCGACTGGCAGGTTCTGGGAAATTCATACGCAGGCCAAACGAGCGAAATGGGAGCCCGAAGCAGTCCTATATCCCGACAATGATATATGTCCACAACGGGCCGACTACGGTCACTGGTGGCAACGGCTACCTCTGGAAAATCGCAGCCGGTGAAGGCAACACCGCGAAAGCCATGGCGATAATGCATCAATAGGCGGTGGTGATCCGCGCCCGAGGGCGGGATCACCACGATCGAGATCGTCGAGTTGATTCTCGTGAACGTCTAGTTCTGATGCAGCATCACGGCGGAGGGCGGCGCCCCGTTATCCGTTGTCTTGCTATCGTGGCCGGCCACGACGATGAGCATCACGCAGGCGACCAGCCCGGAGACGAAGAGCGCTCCATATACCATCGTCCGTTCTCCCTGTAGCCCCGAACGTCGACCTTGAGCGAGGGCTAAACTAAGGGGTCCAAGGTAACCAGAAGCCTAAGCGACAGGGTTGAAGGATACTTAAAATGCCGGGCAATCGATTAACCACATATCGTGCCAACCCGGCCGGCCGGACGATCTCAGCTCGACCTGAGGCTCCGGACCTTGGAGAGAATATCGTCCGACAGCGCCGACACCAGCGCCTGGTCCGCCCCCTTGCGTGGCACCAGCACGAACTCGACATCCTCGAGCACGGGCAGCTTGCCCTTGCCGATCACCTTCAGCCCCGATGGCGCCATGCTGCGCGGCTGCACGAGCACACCCATCCCGGCGCGCGCAGCCGCCGTCAGCCCGCTGAGGCTCCCGCAGGTGCAGACGATCCGCCAGGAAATCTGGTGCCGCCCCAGCGCCTCCAGCGAAATCGCCCGCGTAACACTCGGCGGCGGAAAGGCGATCAGCGGTAAAGGCGAGGCACTCATGATATGGTCGGGATCACGCGCCAGCCACACCAGCGGCTCGCGATAGACGAGCCGCCCGCGCGCGTCACCCAGCCGCCGCTTGGCCAGCACCAGATCGATCTCGCCATTGTCCTGCATTTCATAAAGCACACCCGAGAGCGCCACCGTCAGCTCCAGATCGACGGACGGGTGCGAACGTACGAAATCCTCGAGCACGCCGGGCAGCTGGCTGGTGACGAAATCCTCCGACACCCCGAGCCGCAGCTTGCCGCGCAGGCTGCGCCCGCCGAACAGCGATTGCACCTGCCCCTCGATCGAGAGCATCGCGCGCGCATGCGACAGCAGCGCCTCGCCATCCGTCGTCAGCACCACCTTGTGGGTATCGCGCGCGAGCAGCCGCCGCCCGACCGACGTCTCCAGCCGCTGGATATGCTGGCTGACGGTCGATTGCCCAAGCCCCAGCCGCTCGGCGGCCAGCGTGAAGCTCCCCATCTGCTCGACGGCGACGAAGCTGCGCAATTGCGTAAGATCAAGCATGATTATCCCGCTTCGCGATAACTGTTATTTCTTGCATCGCGTATCATAATGGAAGAAACAGGATTGATCCATCAAAAGCCGGCTACAATGCCGAACAAGCCGAGACTAAGCCCATGCGCCGTTTCCTGCCCGACACTTTCACGATCCTTCTGGTCTGCACGGTCATCCTTGCATCGATCCTGCCGGCAAGCGGCGCGTTTGCCGGCTATTTCGGCACGGCGACAACCATCGCCATCGCGCTCCTCTTCTTCCTGCATGGCGCCCGCCTGTCTCGCGACGTGGTGATCGCGGGCCTGCTGCACTGGCGGCTGCATCTGGTCATCCTGCTCACCACCTTCGGCGTCTTCCCGCTGCTCGGCATGGGTCTCGGCTTCATCCCGGATTCGATCCTGCCGCATTCGCTCTATCTCGGCATTCTCTTCCTCTGCGTGCTTCCGTCCACGGTACAGTCGTCGATCGCCTTCACCTCGATGGCCGGCGGCAACGTGCCGGCCGCGATCTGCTCGGCCTCGGCGTCGAACATCTTCGGCATGTTCCTGACCCCGCTTCTCGTCGGCCTGCTCTTCTCGGTCGGCGGCCATGGCGGCTTCTCGTGGGATGCGCTGCTGCAGATCTTCACGCAGCTGCTGCTGCCCTTCATCGTCGGCCAGGTGCTGCAGCCCTGGATCGGCGACTGGATCCGCGCCAAGAAGAAGATCCTGATGCCTGTTGATCGCGGCTCGATCCTGATGGTCGTCTACCTCGCCTTCTCGACCGCCGTCGTCGAGGGTCTGTGGCACACCTTCTCGCTCTCGGACATCGCCGTCGTCATCGTCGCCGACATGGTTCTGCTGGCGCTGGTCCTCTGCGCCACCACCTTCGGCAGCCGCCTGATGGGCTTCAACGAAGCCGACCAGATCACCATCACCTTCTGCGGCTCGAAGAAGAGCCTGGCGAGCGGCGTTCCCATGGCCAACGTCATCTTCGCC
>NZ_DDHH01000103.1:0-15162 GCF_002338015.1 Rhizobium sp. UBA1881 | reverse complement strand
ACCAACGTCATCTTCGCCGGCCAGGCAATCGGCGCCATCGTCCTGCCGCTGATGCTCTTCCACCAGATCCAGCTGATGGTCTGCGCCGTCATCGCCCAAAAATACGCCGCCGCCCACCGCCGCCGCATCACCGCCGCCGAAGTAGAGCAAGCCGCCAACCCGGCGTGACCCGACAACAAAAAAGCGGCGCCCCGTGAGGGACGCCGCCTTGTTGCCATATCCTGGGAGGGATTGGTTCGTTGGTGACTTAGTTGGTGACCTGAGCCTCGATGGCCTTCGGCGCGCTCACCGGCTCGGCGGCGATCGCGATCTTGCGGGGCTTCATGGCCTCGGGAATGCTGCGAAGAAGGTCGATGTGCAGCAGACCGTTCTTCAGCGAAGCAGCCGTCACCTCGACATGATCGGCAAGCTGGAAGCGACGCTCGAAGGTGCGCTTGGCGATTCCGCGATAGAGGAATTCGGAGCCTTCCGCATTGTCTTCATTCTTCTCGCCCTTGACGGTGAGAGCATGAGCCTGCGCTTCGATCGAAATTTCGGTTTCGTCGAAACCGGCGACGGCCATGGTGATGCGGTAGGTGTTTTCACCGGTGCGCTCGATATTGTAGGGCGGATAGGTCTGGCCCTGGTCGGGCTGGCCCAGGCTGTCGAGCATGGTGAAGAGACGGTCAAAACCGACGGTGGAACGATAGAGGGGAGAGAAGTCTACGTGACGCATGATGTCCTCCTGAGGAAGCGACTGATTGCGATAAATTGCCCCAAAAACCCCTTGATCGGCAGCTTCGGGACGGTTCCGCGGACCCGTTCTGGCGTCCGCTACCATGAGATGGGGATGGCTTTTTCGGACTTCAAGACCCTTTCTGAGAGGCGCCCACAACCACCGGAAATCCGCGGCCAGGCACCGTGAACCGCGCATGAACACCCGGTTCGGCATCCGTTCAGACGCACGGGCCTAATCATTGCGTCATCGGGTTACACTGGCTCGATGGCTGGAGTGTATCGTCCCTTCGTCTCCAGCCCGATCTCCGGCCGGCACTGCGCTCCCCTCAGGTCCCGCATGCCGGCCACTTTTTTGACCGGGCGCGGGCGACGCGCATCTCAAGAACGCTTTTTTCTTTGATTTGACAGGCCGATCGCCTATCCGCTTTACTTCAATCCCGAATCCTTTCGAAGGGCGCGCGCTGACGGCTATGGAACAGGTTCTGTTTTCGACACCCGGCAATCCGGTTCCGGAAAATCGCACGGAAGGCTACTTCGAGACGCATGACGGCCTGAAGCTGCGCTACGCCGTCTTCCGCTCCCAGGCCTCCGTTGCCAAGGGCACCGTCGTGCTTTTGCACGGCCGCAACGAATTCATCGAGAAATATTACGAGACGATCCGCGACCTTACCGACAAGGGCCTCTGGGTTGCCACCTTCGATCTGCGCGGCCAAGGCAATTCCGACCGCATGCTGAAGAAGCGTCATTACGGCCATGTCCGCCGCTTCGTCGATTACGAGCACGACCTCGATACCTTCCTCGAGAAAGTCGTACTGCCCGACACCCGTCTGCCCTTCTATCTATTGGCGCATTCGACCGGCGCGCTGATCGCGCTCTCGGCCGCTCCTTATCTCACGACGCGCATCGAGCGCATGGTGCTGACGGCGCCCTTCATCGGGCTCTCGGGCCAGGCAGCCTCCGCAGGCACGATCCGTTGGCTCGCATCCGCGGCCTGCGCGCTCGGTCTCGGGTCGCATCCGCTGTCGCGCAAGCTCAGGGAAAAACCGTTCCGCGACAATCCGCTGACATCGGACGAGGTCCGCTTCGAACGCAACGTCGCGATTGCTGAGGCAAATCCCGATCTGACCCTCGGACCGCCCACCGCGCGCTGGCTGGTTGAATCCTTCAAGACCATCGAGCGGGTCACCGCGCCGAACCATCTCTTTTCGATCACCATCCCGACCGTCGTGATAGCCCCGACGCGCGATACGATCGTGCCTTACATCGCCCAGGAGCGTCTCTCGCGCTATTTCCGCGCCGGTCAACTCGTGCCGATCAACGGCGCTCGTCACGAAGTGTTGCAGGAACGCGACGTCTACCGGCAGGCAGCGCTCGCCGCCTTCCACGCCTTCATTCCGGGCGCGGATGCCGAGGTTTCCGAGGAATTCGAGGGCTTCGGCACCTGAGCCGAAGCACCATTACCGAGGTCCGATCACCAGCGAGCGCTTCCGAAATCGCATGGTTCCGGCCGGCGCGATCACATTTTGAGACAAAAATGTAACGCGGTGTTTGAATTTTTACGATTGTAAGATAATAGTTACTCACTTTTTCGATAAGGGCTGAACTAATCACATAGGGGGCACCTGGCGTTGAGGGCGCATTACGTATTGGGACGATCTCTCTTCGGGATCATGATTGTGGGCTTAGCTGCCACGGGCTGCACCAGCACGCCAAAGACCACAGGCAGCATTCAGACGACCAAGCGTCTGCATACCGGCACGCCCGGTAAGGTCACCTACAATTACACGACGGAAGACCGAGCCTGCCTCAAGCGGGCGATGTATTTCGAATCGCTGCATTCCGACCACGACGGCTATATGGCTGTCGGCAGCGTCGTGATGAACCGTCTGACATCCCCGGCTTATCCCAAGTCCATTTGCGGCGTCGTTTCGCAGGCCAAGCAGTTCGCCCCCGGTGTCATGACCCGCGAGGTCAAGGCACAGGCGGAGCCAGATCTCAACGCTGCCGCCGACGCACTCCTGAAGGGTGAGCGCAATCCCGCCGTCAAGGAAGCCATGTTCTTCCATACCGACGGCATGAAGTTCCCCTACGACAACATGCACTACGTGACGGTTGCCGGCGGCAATGCCTTCTACGAGAAGCGCGGCGCCGATGGCGAGCTGCAGACCCCTTCGCCGCTCCCCGCCTACGAAGTCGCGATGAATTTCGTGCCCGCTCACAGCCAGATGGCGGCACAGTTCGAATTGCTGACGCCAGCCTCTTCGCCGGCCCGCGAGCCGATCCCGATGGCTGAAGGCGTTGTCGAAACCGCCTACGAAGCGCCGGAAAGCGTGCCCGTCCCGCAGGCCGCTCCCATGCAGACGACCGCCGAAGCGGTCCGCATGGAAGAGCCGCAGGTTCAGCAGGGACAGGTCCAGACCGCCCAACTGCAGCCGGCCCAAACGCAACAGCCGCAATTCCAGCAGGATCGGTTCCAGCAGGCCCAGCCGCAGCAGGCGCAGACCAAGCAGCAGCACGTGCTGCAGGTTCCGGTCCAGCAGGCCTACGTCCCGTCCGAACCCGCGCCGGCCGCCTTCGAGGCCGTTGCCTACACCGTGCCGACGGCAGTGGCTGTGCCGACGCCGCGCCCGACGGCCTTCGACACCGCCCGCATGCGCGGCGGCATCGGCGGCTAATCTCAGGCCTCACGAGACGATCGAACAAAAAAGGGTTCCAGCCTGCCGGCGGAACCCTTTTTCTTTGCTTGTCTGTCTGCCCGTCAGGCCGTCGGCCCTTCGCCCGCCCCAATGGCGCGTCATCGCCGACGCGCCAGATCGCGATCGTCAGGCTACTCTCGCCAGCGGCGCCACGCCGCGCGCGCTTCGCTCGTCGCCGACCTTGAACTGGCCGATCAGCTCGAACAGCGCGCTCGCCTCTGCCGCCAGCTTGCGGCTCGCCGACGCGGTCTGCTCGACCATCGCCGCATTGCGTTGCGTGTCCTGATCCATCGACATCACGGCCTCGTTGATCTGGCCCAGAGCCTGCGATTGCTCGCGCGCCGCCACGACGATGCCGGAGACATTGTCGTGCACCTGCACCACCCGCGACGCGATCGCCTCCAGCGCCGCACCGGTCTTGTCCACGAGCGCCACCCCGTCGCGAACCGAGGCTTCGCTGTCATGGATCAGCGCCTTGATTTCCTTGGCCGCATCGGCCGAACGCTGCGCCAGCTGCCGCACTTCCTGCGCTACGACCGCGAACCCCTTGCCCGCTTCACCGGCCCGCGCCGCCTCGACGCCGGCATTCAGCGCCAGAAGATTGGTCTGGAAGGCGATATCGTCGATGACGCTGACGATGCCGGCGATCTGGGTCGAGGAACGCTCGATCCGCGCCATGGCGTCCACCGTCTGCCTGACGACATCGGCGGAATCCTGCGCGCTCTTCGTGGTGTCGTCGACCAATCGACCCGCATCCGCCGCCCGGCGCGCCGAATCCGAAACGGTGGTGGAAATCTCGGTCACCGCCGCTGCTGTCTCTTCCACGGACGAAGCCTGCGATTCCGAACGGCGGGCAAGATCGTCGGACGCAGCACTGATCTCGCGCGTTCCCGATGCGATCTGCGTCGCGTTCCTGGCAATCGCCTGCATTGCCGCCCGCAGCCGGCCGATCGAGGAGTTGTAATCGGTGCGCAGCGTCTCCAGCGAGGCGATGAAGGGCTTTTCGATCGTCTGGTCCAGATCGCCATCCGCCATCGCCTGCAGGCCGACGGCGAGCTCGTTGACCGCCCGCACCCGCTCGCTGACATCGGTCGCGAACTTCACGACTTTGAACACCTTGCCGCTCATGTCGAAGATCGGGTTGTAGGAGGCCTGGATGAACACCTTGCGGCCGCCCTTGCCGATACGCGCGAACTCGTCGGCGGCGAACTGCCCGGCCGCCAGGCTGCGCCAAAACTCTCTATACGCCGCGCTATCAGCATAGGCGGGATCACAGAACATCGAATGATGCCGGCCGCGGATTTCCTCCAGCGTATAGCCGAGCGTCTTCAGAAAATTCTCGTTGGCCGTCAGGATATGGCCGTCGGGCGTGAACTCGATCGTCGCCTGCGCGCGAGAGAGCGCATCGAGCTTGCCAGCATCTTCCGCACTCTTCAGCTTCGTATCGGTAATGACGGTGGCGAACTTCACGACCTTGTAGGGCGTGCTGCCCTTGAAGACCGGATTGTAGGACGCTTCGATCCACACTTCGCGCCCGCCCTTGCCGATGCGCTTGTACTGCCGGCGATCGAACTCGCCCTTGTTCAATTGCTTCCAGAAGGCGGCATAGTCCGCGCTCTTCGCCTCTTCGGGCTCCACGAACATGCTGTGGGGTCGTCCAACAATTTCGTCGAGACGATAGCCCATCGCCTGACAGAAGTTCTCGTTGGCGAAGAGAATATTGCCTGCCATGTCGAATTCGATCACGGCCTGCGAACGGCTGACGGCATCAAGAACGGCCTTGGCGCCGGCTGCCGATCCGAAAGAAAAGAGCTGCATTATAATTTGCCTCAAAAACTGAAATGCGGACCGCCGGAAGGCAAGGATCCAAATACATTCATTTCAGCGGCAAGATTTGCAGCGAAGTCTTTCTGTTCGATTAATATTCACCCCTTGCGAGCACCTTGCAAGGCAAGTAACCGCATGTTTTTACAAACGAACAACCGATGGGAGATTGCGTCGATCGGCGAACAACCAATGCTATTGAACATAGACTACATCTAACAAAACCAGACCTGATGCCGTCCGCCTTTGTACAACCCTTGCTTTAGCGCCGCAGGATCGCCACCGCCGCATCATAGACCGCCTGACTGCCGGCGGCGATGATCGAACCGCCATTCTCCGGCCGGCCGCCATCCCATGTGGTAATGATGCCGCCGGCCTTCTCGATGACGGGAATGATGCCGCCGACGTCGTAGGGCTTCAGGCCGTTTTCGACGACGAGATCGATATGCCCGGCCGCCAGAAGCGCATAGGCGTAGCAATCGGTGCCATAGCGGAAGAGCCGCACCTGGCTTTCGATCTCGCGATACCGATCCATCTCGGTGCCGGCGAAGAGATGCGGCGAGGTGGTGAACAGGATTGCATCGGAAAGCCCGGCGCAATCACGCGCCTGAAGCTTCCGCTCGCCCTCGGGACCGGTGTAATAGGAGCCGCTCTCATCGGCGAAATAGCGCTCACCGGTAAACGGCTGCTCGATCATCCCCATGATCGCCCGGCCGTTCCTGTAGAGCCCGATCAGTGTCCCCCAAACAGGAACGCCGGAGATGAACGCCCGCGTGCCGTCGATCGGGTCGATCACCCAGACATGCTCGCGGTCGAGCCCGACATTGCCGAACTCCTCGCCAAGAATGCCATGCTCGGGAAAATGCTGTTCGATCAGCGCCCGGATCGCCACTTCGGCCGCACGGTCGCCCTCGGTGACGGGGTCGAAGCCGGATGCAAGCTTGTTCGTCACGCCGGTCCCGGAGCGAAACCGCGGCAGCGTCTCGGCCTTGGCGGCTTCCGCAAGGCGATTGAAGAAGGTGCGATCAGGAAACATGAGGGACATCCGTGTGAGACTGTCGATGCCGCTTTCCATAGCCGAAAAGGCTCATTTTGCAAACGCAAGCAGCAACTTTTAGCCGGCTGCACATATTTTGCGCACCGCAATAAAATGATTGACAATTGTGCACTGCAATAGTAGCGTCTCCCTACAGTCTTCTGACTGTAAATACCCTCCTTGGGTGTTTCCTCCCTAGACTTGGACCGCCGCAAGGCGGTCTTTTTTTGTCGGGTTGGAATGGCAACCAAGAGGAACGGCTGAAGTCCGCAACTCTGACGCGGAAAAGCTACACCATCTTCAAGACAGTATTAGTACGCTGCATCGCCGTCGCCGCGACATGCTGAAACGCCGGCCGGATCATCAGTTGAGCGATGGCAGTCGAGACGAAGTCGGCATTGAGCCCGGCGATCGCTGACAACGTTGCCTCGACATGCGGGCGATAACGCCGAAGCTCCTCAACGAGCTCGCGCTCATGGCTCTCGGCAGCGGCGGCAATGTCAAAAATGTCACGAGGTCGAATGGACGCTCCGCGATAATAGATCTTCTTGGCAACGATCTCGGGCACCGTCTCCAGAAGTACATCCAAATTCTCGACGGAGGCCCGAGCATAGGGAACGGACGTCAGCCCTTGAGCGACGATAAAATCGATCTCTCCGACGCCATTGAAGGCGAACTTCTGGAACTTGACGCCATCTCCTTCATACCCGTCGGGAAAGACATCGAACTTCAATTCGGCTTTCGCGGGATCGAGATAGCCCAGCAACTGGGCATCTGCCAGAAAAATATCGACGTCATGGCTGTCACGATGCTCGATCTGCAGCATCATCGCGGTGCCACCACCGAAGGACCACTCGTCGATAATAGGATAGGCGCGATTGACCTGATCGATCAGGCTTGTCGCGATGCGGAAAAGCCGCCTCCAATCCGGAGCGCCGCCGATCGTCACGCCGCCAACGGATAGGTTTCGCCGGAATAGACGGAGAACGCCCTGGCGGCCTCCACCAATTCAGGCAGCGAAATGCCGACCGAGGCTGCGAACGCCGCCTGCAGCTGCGGGGTCACTTCCGCGAAGAAGGACGACATGTGGCCGGGTACGGTCTTCGCCTCATCCATATGCGACAGATAAAACGCCAGCTCAGCGGCCGTCAGCTTGCGCCCGTAAGGCGCATTGACAGTCCCCAAAACCGTAGCTGCGATATCCATCGTCACCACCATTGACCGATAGCCAAAAATAGAGCCAGCCGGACCCAGCGTCAACGCGCGCGAAAACCGCCTATTCCGCCGCCAGCGCCGTATCGCCGGCGAACTTGGCGACGTAGTCGGCCATCTGGCGCATGAAGGACGTGATCGCGGCGGCCACGAGCGGGAAATCGGCGCGGCGCTCGAGGGTTACCTCGTCGACATAGATCGAGCGATTAACCTCGATCTGCAGCGCGTGCAGGCCGCGCGAGGGGCGGCCATAATGCTCGGTGATAAAGCCGCCAGCATAGGGCTTGTTGCGGATCGCGGCAAAGCCCATCTCCTCGAAGATGCTGACGGCCATGCGCGACAGCTCGGCCGAGGCGCTTGTGCCATAGCGGTCACCGATGATGAAATCCGGCCGCGACGTCGCACCCGCGACGCGAATATTACCCGGCATCGAGTGGCAGTCGATCAAAACACCGAAACCGAACTGCACATGCGTGCGCGCGATCAGGCGGCGCAGCGCAGCGTGATAGGGCTTGTAGACCGCCTCGATCCGATCGAGCGCCTCCTGCACCGGCAGGCGACGCGCGTAGATCTCCATGTTTTCGGCGACGATCCTGGGGATAGTGCCGAGACCGCCCGCCACGCGCAGCGAATTGATATTGGCGTATGAAGGCAGGAGCCCGTCGAACATGCGCGGATCGAGCTCGTAGGGCTCGCGGTTCACGTCGAGATAGGCGCGCGGAAAATTGGCGAGAAGCAGCGGCGCACCGAGCGCGCCGGCCGCCGAAAACAGCTCGTCGACATAATGGTCTTCCGAGCGGCGGATCGAAATCCCCTGCAATCTGGATTGCGCGATGAATTCGGGCGGATAGATGCGGCCGCTATGAGGGGAGTTGTAGACGAATGGAATGGTATGCGACGCGGGTTCCCGTATCTCAAAAAGCTCGTACGCGGGAATCTCGTCCACCTGTTTCCCTCTTAACCATGCTGGCAGGCAGCTATCTTGCCCATGTTGCCAGTTGAAGGCCGCCAAGTCCATACTATCTCATGGGGATGACGCTTTGCACAGGCGCTTCACCGGTTGTTTACCGGCCGAAATCTAGTGTAAATGACCAATACTCACGCATAAATTCCACTGATCAGCGGTCTGGATAATGACTCAGAAGATACTTCTTGCAGAAGACGACAACGACATGCGCCGCTTCCTTGTGAAGGCGCTCGAAAAGGCAGGCTACAAGGTCCTGTCCTACGACAACGGCGCCAGCGCATACGACCGCCTTCGCGAAGAACCCTTTTCCCTTCTTCTCACCGATATCGTCATGCCCGAAATGGACGGCATCGAGCTGGCGCGCCGCGCCACCGAACTCGATCCCGACCTCAAGGTGATGTTCATCACCGGTTTTGCGGCCGTGGCACTCAATCCTGATTCGAAGGCACCGAAGGACGCGAAGGTCCTTTCCAAGCCTTTCCACCTCCGCGACCTCGTTGACGAAGTCAATAAAATGCTTGCGGCCTAAGGGTTCTGTGGGCGCATGTCACAAATCTGAAAAAGGCCTATTGACGGCCAAATAGGTTTGTGGTCTATGCGCCGACATCGGATGGGCGTGTAGCTCAGCGGGAGAGCACTACGTTGACATCGTAGGGGTCACAGGTTCAATCCCTGTCACGCCCACCATCCAGATTAGACTGAATAGTCAAGGGCTTAGCGAGAAATCGCTGAGCCCTTATTCATTTCGGCAACCGGCGATCCAAAGCGCCCAATCGACGTGCCGTCGGCGAAATTATATTTCACGAGGCGATGCGGCCCGCGCCGATCCGCCAACCGCGACCGGCCCCGACCCACTCGCTTCAAGACCTATCCACACCCCAACCTCGTTCAGAATCCATTAAGCCAACCAATGCCATCTTCTGGGCATGTTGAGTGGCTATCGAGCCTCTCGATCTTAACGGAGACGCATGCGAATGAAGAAAATGGCTCTGTACGCCGTGGTTGCCGCAACCACGTTCAGCAGCGTCCTGGCGACCACCGCGCCGGCAATGGCGCAGTATTACGACCGTCGCCCGCCGGGCTATGGCTACCGCGACCAGCCGCCACCACCGCGCCGCCACCACCACAATGATGGCGCCGTCATCGCCGGTGGTCTTGCGGCTGGCGTTATCGGCGGCCTGATTGGCGGCGCGATTGCCAACGGCAATTCCGGCCCGCGCTATATCGACCCGCCACCGCCGCCCCCGCCGCGTTGCTGGTTCGAGGACCGCCAGGTGCAGAACGCCTATGACGGCGGCTATCACATGGAAAGCATCCGCGTCTGCCGCTAACGATATCGGGCATTGTGCCGGACACCGCAGCAGCAACCACCGCCCCGGTCTCCGGGGCGTTTTGCTGTCGGGCATCGCGCAAGCCAGGCGCTGAAACGAAAAGAGGCCCGGCGGATGGGCCGGACCTCTTCATGTCGAGCGAACTGCTTACGAACGCTTATTCGTGGATCGTATAGGAGCCCATTTCGCAGAGGTTCTGCGTGTCGGTGGTCGTGTCGAGGTTGGAGCCTTCCTCGAACTCGAACTTCATGTCGTATTTGCAGACGTCGCGGCCGTCGCCGATGGTGATGTCCATGCTCTCACCCGGGTTCAGCACCTGCTTGCCGAAGACGTCGTCTTCCCACTCGTTGACGCCAACGGGCGAGGTGTAGAAATTGGTGAGCACCGAGTTGGTGCCGTTCTTCAGCGTGAAGACCAGGTCTTCCGCGTGCGAGACGCCTGCGAATGCCAGGAATGCGATGGCGGAGACCGCCGACAGCGTGATGTTTCTCATGTTTCCCCTCAAAACGCCCCACACGGGGCGGCGAAGGTCTTATTACCGGATGAGCATATGTAAAAGCGGCGTCGCAAGCCATTTCTGGTGGCTTTTCTTGGGCTGCGAAGTTGTGCGCCATGACATTGAAAGTCTAGCGTGCTGACCAATTTCGAACACAGTAGAATGTCATGGCCTCGGTGCTGTGGCGACACGCTTTAGGCATGACGAGGTATTGAAATGAAACTGGTAATCCTGACCGCCGGCGCACTTCTGTCGGCATCGATCGCGCAGGCAGCGGGCACGGCACAGCAGAATTTCCCAGGCGCGCCTGGCGCGCTGACGCTGGCCGGACGCTGCAGCAAGCTCGTCGTCGGCAAGGTCGATGTCTCCAAGCCCTGCCAGAACGAGATCGCCAGCGTCACGCTGGTCAACGGCCAGGTCACCCTGATCTTCACCGCCGAGGGCAAGATGCTCGGCTTCCAGGGCGACGGCACCAAGATCAAGGCCGCATCAGCAGGCAATGTCACGCTGCCGCTCGATATGGTCGTGACGGGCGCGGGCCAGAAAATGACCGGCCAGGTCAAGGTCTCGGGAAGCTGCACGCTCGGCAACCCCTATGACGGCAAGCCGGTCGCGATCGAATGCAGCGCCAAGAGCACCGACACGGCCTTCTCCGCGGTCTTCAAGACCAACGGCAAGGCACCGAAGCAGAAGTAGGTTTAAACGAGCCTCAGGCGCACCAGGCGCCCTTCCCTGGCTTGCGCGCCAAGCCTTCGTCCACCAGCTGCGCGCCGATCGAGCGACCGTCGCGCGAGATGACGCGGGGAGCGGCCCCCTTGTCGAGCTGGCCGGCGGCGTTCATCGAGAACGATCCGGCATTCAGAAGGTTGAGCAGCCGGAGCTTGGCCGCGAAGCCCGCCTTGCGCTCCCCGTCGCAGCGCGCATTGTCGATGCCGGGGCTGACGATATCGGCGATGACGATCTTCTCACCCTTGTACCAGAAGGTGCTGCCGTCGGCGACGCAGTTGATATGCTCGCCCTGCCCGCAATAGCCGAAGGCAGCCTTGGCGGATTGCGTCTGCGCCGGTGAAATAGACGCTGGCGAGATGGACGCCGGCTCCGCCTTTTCCGCGACAGGCCCCTTGGACGACGGGATCGGTACGGCGGCCGGAGGAATGATCTTCGAGACCGGCGCGATCGACGCCGTCTGCCTCGGTCCCGTATCCCGGCTCGTATCCTTGATGGCCTCACGCACCGCATCGCGCTCGCGTGTGTTCTTCGCCACGCTGACCGGCCGCGAGACTGATGGCGAAGGCGCATGCGAGGCGAGCATCGGCTTCACGCTCTTCCAGTTGTCGTAGACGGCGATGCCGCCGAAGGCGAGCGCACCCACGACCACCCAGGGAAGCGGGCTTCCGCCTCCGCTCTTCCTCGCTCCCGCCCGCGAGCGTGTCGATGTCTTGCGGCGTGTCGCTGTCTTGGCCATGGCGTCCCGATTCCCGTGATGGCCGATTATCGCCGCGCAATCCTTTCCGAAAGGTTGGCAAGCACCATTTGCCCCCGGCTAGTTTCGTCTGCCAGATTCCCGGCAAACTTCGCTTGCTCCGGCCGCCACATCATCGCGCCATTTGCCCGCTACAGCCTCCGCTCACATTTGATTGAAGGCGCCGGTCGCCGAAATCGCTGGCATGGCCTGACCCCGCTCCCCATCTGAGCCGTGATCGCTGCGACAGCGATGATGGAAAAGCCACGATGGCTGCTGAGAAGAAGTAAACGCATGACGCGACGATATATGAGATTTCTGAAATGGCCCGCGGGTCTCGCGCTCGGCGCGGTGCTCTTGGTCCTAGGCCATGCCGGCATCGGCCAGCTCACCGGAAATTTCCACGAAGTCATCCCCGGCGAGCTTTATCGCTCCGCCCAGCCGAGCGGCTCCGACATCGCCACCTATGCCGACACCTACGGCATCAAGACGATCGTCAACCTGCGCGACGAGGAGCGCACCGACTGGTACCGCAATGAGGCGGCCGCCGCGCAGAAGGCCGGCATCACCCTGATCGATTTCCCGATGTCCTCGTCGAAGCTGTTGTCGATCCCAGAGGCCGAGCGCCTCGCCAAGCTGATGGCCGATGCGCCAAAACCGCTCCTCATCCATTGCGAACACGGCGCCAATCGCACGGGCCTTGCCTCCGCGATCTATGTCGGCGCCGTCGGCAAGCTCAGCGAGGCCTTCGCCGAATTCCAGCTCAGCCCCTGGTTCGGCCACTTCGCCATCCCCGGCATCGGCCGCTACGAACTCACCCGCTCCTGGGACGCCTTCGAGGAAACGATCGGGTTTTGACGCGTACCGAGTGTGGCGCCTTCGGCGCCGCGCACGGCAATCCCCCGGATCGCCCGCCATTCGCTTTCATGCTTCATGGTCAGGTCGGCGGGCACGGTATTTACGGTCATCTATCTCTCTCGCTATCGGCTGGAATTCAGTTCTTCGCGTCGCCCTTGTCGTCGCTCGTGATTGGCCCCTCGCGCGACAAATCTCCGCCCGTCACATGCGCGGGCACGTGGATGTCATGGTGAACGCCCGGCGTCAGCGTCAGGTCCACCTGGTGCGGCGGCATCACCTGGGCGGTCTTCATCCGGTTCGGCTTTGCCCGCTTCATGCGGTCGGCCGCCTGGGTGCGCTTGTCGGGAATATGGGTGTCTGGAACGTGGCTGTGGGTCGGCATGGTCGTCCTCTCCCTTGTCGTTACACTCTTCGCTTTACACTGGCGCCGTTTCCCGACCGCACACCGAGCGCGCCGCGACCGAAGTCGGCGGCCCATCGGCGACACATCTGTCGGGCAACTGGAGACCTAACGACCAAAGGCCCGGATGGTTCCCGAGAAAAGCGATTGCGCGCTCCAGCCCGATCTTGACTGAGCCGCGAACTTGACTATCTCTGTGAACATCCCGCGGCCTCAGACATCGGCCGATGGGCAACCTGGTGCCGGGCCCCTCTGGCGAGAGTTTTTACGGCGCTCTCGTGATGTCGGTACCGCCTGCAAATAAGCCGGCGGATTTTCATTCGATGAAAAAGCACACCATGCCTTACGCGCATGCCCGTTGTGGTATGTCGCGTTTCTTCAGCGTATCCACGCTCTCAAACAGCGCTGACAGTGGGGAGGTTCGCTCATGAGCACCCCCACCAAGACGAAGTCGACACTCAGCTACTTCACCTGGTCCTTCATCGTCACGGCCGTGGGCCTAGCGCTCGGCGCAGCCCTCGGCTGGCAGACGACCGGCACCATTGGCGGCATGGCGACCGTCTTCTTCATTTGTACGGTGCTTGCCGTGCTCGAAATCTCGCTCTCCTTCGACAACGCCATCGTCAACGCCAACAAGCTGAAGGAGATGACGCCGGAATGGCAGCATCGCTTTCTGACCTGGGGCATCGTCATCGCCGTCTTCGGCATGCGCATCGTCTTCCCGCTGGCGATCGTCGCCATCGCGGCTCAGATCGGCCCATGGGAAGCGCTGGTTCTCGCCGCCCGCGAGCCTGCCGAATACGCCCGCATCATGAACGACGCGCATCTGCCGATCGCAGCCTTCGGCGGCACCTTCCTGATGATGGTCGGCCTCAACTACTTCTTCAACCACGAGAAGGAGGTGCACTGGATCGCGGGCCTCGAACGCATGATGGCCCGCTCGGCCACCATCAAGGGCATCGAGATCGCCTTCGTGCTGGCCCTCATCCTGGTCTTCTCCTCCTTCCTGCCGGAAGCGGAAGCCAGCACCTTCGTCCATAGCGCCATCTATGGTCTTCTGACCTTCCTCGCGGTCGAGGTGGTGGGCGGCCTGCTCGATGCCTCGCAAAAGACGATGAGCGCCGCCGCCAAGGGTGGCCTCGGCGCCTTCATCTATCTCGAAGTGCTCGATGCCAGCTTCTCCTTCGACGGCGTCATCGGCGCCTTCGCGCTGACGCAGAACCTCTTCGTCATCGCCATCGGCCTCGGCATCGGCGCCATGTATGTCCGCTCCATGACGATCATGCTGGTGGAAAAGGGAACGCTTGCCGAATACCGCTATCTCGAGCACGGCGCCTTCTACGCCATCCTGATCCTCTCGGTGATCATGTATGTGCAGACGCTGTATCACATCCCCGAAGTCATCACGGGGCTGGGCGGCGCAACCCTGATCGGCATCTCGCTCTGGTCCTCCATCCGCTACAACAGGAAGGAACAGGCCGAAGAGCAGGCGCACAATGAGACGCATGCGCAGAAAGAGCAGCAGGTTCAGGCTCAGACCTGAGCTGAGCGCTCCTGACGACTGGCAAGCGGCCACATCGTCCTCACCCTCATCCCGGCCTTGTGCCGGGATCCAGCAGCGTCGCGTCCGCGACGCGGTAGACTCTTTTCAACCCAAGGACTTGGGTTGGCTGGATCCCCGCCACGAGGGCGAGGATGAGGGAGAGAATGCGGCGGCCGTCTCGGACAAAAATAAAGCCCGCGACCGAAAGGTTGCGGGCTGTTTCATTTCGGGCGGTCAAAGACCGCCTGTTAATTCCAGGCTTAGTGATTGATGCGGCCGAACAGGCTCGGATCGATCCCGAGCCTGTTGAGATCGCGCTCGCGTGGGCGGCGGCCGGATTGGACGGCGGCGCTGGCGGCATTCGCGGCACCGATCATCGCAAAGGCGCGGCCAAGCAAGCCATCGCGAATGGACTGACGGAAGGACATTGTCTTTCTTTCTCTAGCATATGATTGACTGCTCACATATGGGCGCACGAGGCGGGAACCACAACCGCCGGGATTTCAACCCAGCCATGCGGGAATGGGTGTGCGGATAGCGTCGATAGCCCCAAAAAGCGCGACCCAGCGCGTGGCCCCCTCACCCTACCCTCTCCCCGCCGGAAGCCGTTGCAAAATACG
>NZ_DDHH01000092.1:54937-75538 GCF_002338015.1 Rhizobium sp. UBA1881 | reverse complement strand
TTCGATCGCGGCCCGGACCGTCGCGACCACGACCGCCGCCGCCCGCCTGTCTGCCAGCCGGGCGACCCGAACTGCGGACAGAACCAGCAGTAATCAAGCATCAACAGTGAAAATGAGAAGGGCGATCGAAAGGTCGCCCTTTCTGTTTGTCGGGAAGAAACGAAAAGCCCGACGCTCCTGAGAGACGCCGGGCCTGAATTCGATCGGCTCGTGTTGAGGGGAGACGGCCGATCTGCCGCGAAGCGTGTTGCCTCGCTTGGGTAGAAATGGGTGAAAGCGGAAATGGTTCCGCGTCACCAGCCGGAAGCTGTATTTTTGCCGGATGCCATCAGGTCGCGCATCGAGGCGTAGGGGCCGTGCAGCATCTTCAGACGGCTCTCTTCCATCTTCGACAGCCGATGACGGCGCGCGAAATCATGCACGCTCCAGATCTCTCTGGGGCTGAAATCGTCTGCTGTTGCCGAATGGATGGTCATTGTCTGCCTGCTTGATGCGCCGAATGCGCGAATAATAGGCGCAATCGCCGCGACATATGTCAGATTTGTGACAAAGGCAACGAATGGCAGCCATGTTGAGACAAAATGGCTCGCCTTGCGCATGCATACGAAAAAAGGCCCGCGGCGGGCAGGCCTTTCGAGTGGTCGGTGCGATCGTTGGTCGCTCAGTAGCGATAGCCGTAGCCATCGCGTGCCCATGGCGGCGGGCGATGGCCGCGTTCATAACGCCAGCCATAGCGCGGCGGCGGGCGGTGGCCCCAGCCGTAGTCGCGGTGGTAGCGGCGTTCGTAGCGCGGTGGCGGCGGGCGGCGCCAGTTCGGGCGGCAATCGCCCCAGGGTGTGACGTGGAAGCCACGGCCGCAGGCGTAGTCGACCTTGACGATGTTGTTGGTGACGCCGCTCTGAACGGCGCCCATCGGCATGGCTTCGGCAACCGTGGCGCCAAGGCCGGTCAGTGCGATCGCGATCGCGATAATTGTCTTGCGCATCTCTGCACCTCATTCCTTATGCAAGTCCCTTGCACGTGGATTAGAGGGCCGTTCGGGTGAATGGGAGCTGAACCAACCAAGGCATTATTGCGGCAGCCGGGGAGGGGCGGTCGAAACCGAAAAATGCTGCGTTCAAAAGCTTTTGCCTTTGGCTAACGAGGTCTTAACTCCCCCTTAAATCGCCGCATTTAAAGTTCAACCGGGTAAAGATGCGGCCAGCGTGATGCGGCCGCCGCAACCATCGGGCTTGAAGCCGGTGGATTGCGGGTTGGGGCAAACCTCGGTTTGCGATTGAAGCGAGGTTCAGCGGGCGTATATGGCAGGCAGGGGCAGATCAGGCGATAGAATCGAACCATCCTTCAGCGGTCGCGAGCGCCGCGACGATGGCGATGATTTCGCGCTCGGTGCCGATGACCGGGTCGCCGGCGGCGGACGCCCCGTCAAGCGCACGGCGCAGAAGTCCTCCCCACGCCGCGAACCGCCCGCAAGGCGCGAGCCCGATTCCGCCCGCTATGAAGATGATTACGACGACGAGCCGCGCTACCGCGAGCCACCGCGCCGCCGGAATGGCGGTGGCGGTGGTAATGATGGCCGGGGCAGCAAGCGCCGGCGGCCGGAGCGCGAGGGCCTCGGCTTCTTCGGCCTCATCCGCCGCATGGTCTACTGGTGCATCGTGCTCGGTATATGGGTCGGCATCGGCGTAACCGGCCTGGTCGTCTATTACGGCTCGCGCATGCCGAGCGCCAGCAGCTGGGAAATTCCCGCCCGTCCGCCCAACGTCAAGATCACCTCGGTCGATGGCAGCGTGATCGCCAATCGCGGCGCCACCGGCGGCGAAGCCTTGGCGCTGGAAGACATGTCGCCCTATATCCCGGAAGCGATCGTCGCCATCGAAGACCGGCGCTTCTATTCACATTTCGGCGTCGATCCCATGGGCCTCGCCCGCGCCTTCGTCACCAACCTGACCTCGGGCCACATGGTGCAGGGCGGCTCGACGCTGACGCAGCAGCTCGCCAAGAACCTCTTCCTCTCGCCCGACCGCACTTTAGAGCGTAAAGTCCAGGAAGTGCTGCTCTCCTTCTGGCTCGAGCAGAAATACACCAAGGACCAGATCCTTGCGATGTACTTGAACCGCGTCTTCTTCGGCTCCAATGCCTATGGTGTGGAAGCCGCCTCGCGGCGCTATTTCAACAAGTCGGCGCGCGATGTGAATCTCGGCGAGGCTGCCCTCCTTGCCGGTCTCGTCAAGGCGCCGTCGCGCCTGTCGCCGGCGCGTGATCCGCAGGCCGCAAACGACCGCGCCCAAGTGGTGCTGCAGGCCATGCGCGACCAGGGCATGATCTCCGACGACGAGGTCAAGACCGCGATGTCGCAGACCCCCGCCAAGGCCAAGCGCTACTGGGATGGTGCCGGCCATTATGTGGCCGACATGGTCATGGACGAGCTTCCGGCGCTGATCGGCGACGTCAAGGAAGACATCGTCGTCGACACCACCATCGATAAGACGCTGGAAAAACGCGCCGAACAGTCGCTCAACGACGTGCTCGGCAAGGATGGCGCCAAGCTCGATGCCTCGCAGGCAGCGCTCGTCTCGATCGACGGCACCGGTGCGATCCGCGCGCTGGTCGGCGGCCGCGATTATGCCGACAGCCAGTTCAACCGCGCGGTCAAGGCCAAGCGCCAGCCGGGCTCCTCCTTCAAGCCCTTCGTCTATGCCGCGGCACTCGAAAAGGGCCTGACGCCGTTCTCCGTTTTCAACGACGCGCCGATCCGCATCGGCGACTGGACGCCGGAGAATTACGAGAAGAAGTACAATGGCGAGGTGACGCTGGCGACAGCGCTGGCGAAATCGCTGAACACGGTCGCCGCCCAGCTGGTCATGTATGACGGCCCCGATCAGGTCATCAAGCTCGCCCACCGCCTCGGCATCGAGAGCGAGCTGCAGTCCAACGCCTCGATCGCGCTCGGCACCTCCGAAGTGTCGCTGACGGAGCTCACCGGCGCCTACGCCGCCTTCATGAATGGCGGCTACAAGGCGACGCCGCATGTCATCCGCCGCGTGACAACGGCCGATGGCAGCAAGGTTCTCTACGAAAACACCTATGACAACCCGCCGCGCGTTCTCTCCGAGGCGGTCGCCGCCAACATGAACGCGATGATGATCGGCGTCGTCGAGCAGGGAACGGGCAAGGCCGCGAAGATCCCGGGCTGGCAGGTCGCCGGCAAGAGCGGAACGACGCAGAACTCCCGCGACGCTCTCTTCGTCGGCTTCACCAGCAATCTGACGACGGGGGTCTGGTTCGGCAACGACGATGGCAAGCCGATGAAGAAGGTCACCGGCGGTGGTCTTCCCGCTAAGGCCTGGCAGGAATTCATGGTCGCCGCCCATAAGGGCCTGTCGCCTGCGCCGCTCTTCGGCAATGGCCAGTTCGTCAATCCGGCAGCACCCATCGATAACGGCCAGCCGATGGCGTCCAACGATCCAAACATGCAGCCAAACATGCAGGGCGGAATGCCCAACGACATGAATGGCAACATGACTGGATCGACCGGCGGCATGCAGCCGCCCGTCGAGGAGCAGGGCACCATAGGCAGCATCATTTCGGGCGTCTTCGGTGGTGGCGGCAACGACCAGCGGAGCCAGTATCCGCAGGCGCCGGTGCGTCGCGGCGGCCAGCAGCAGCCTCCGGTTTATGGCGGCCCGGTACCGCCCGCCGATGTCGCTCAGGACGAGGGTTATGGCTATGGAAATGCGCTGCCGCCGGGCGATGTCGGGGGCGGTCCGCAGCACCAGCCGTACCAGCCGCGCCGCACCACGCTTCTCGACCTGATCATGGGTGAGTAAACACTTTGCCGCGCAACAAAAAACGTGCCTTCGGGCGCGCGGCGAAAATTAATTGCTGTTGGCTTCTTTTGCTGGTTTTCAGGACATTTCCCGCCTTGCAGTCGCGAAAACCCGTCCTTATATACGCCGCATCACCGCAATCACGATTGCGTCAAACGTAGAGACCCATCCCGTAAGGGGCTGTCATCGAAATGCCTTCCCGGGGTTCAGACAGCTTGCTTCAAGGAGTAAATGACATGGCAAAAGTAATTGGTATCGACCTTGGAACGACAAATTCCTGCGTCGCTGTCATGGACGGCAAGGACGCAAAGGTCATCGAGAACGCCGAAGGTGCGCGCACCACGCCTTCGATCGTTGCATTTTCCGAAGATGGCGAACGCCTCGTCGGCCAGCCGGCCAAGCGCCAGGCAGTCACCAACCCCACGGACACGCTGTTCGCAGTGAAGCGCCTCATTGGCCGCCGCTACGACGATCCGACGGTTGAAAAGGACAAGGGCCTCGTTCCCTTCGAGATCACCAAGGGCGACAACGGCGACGCATGGGTCAAGGCCCGCGGCACCGGCTATTCGCCTGCCCAGATCTCCGCGATGATCCTTCAGAAGATGAAGGAAACCGCTGAATCCTACCTCGGTGAAAAGGTCGAAAAGGCCGTCATCACCGTTCCCGCATACTTCAACGACGCACAGCGCCAGGCAACCAAGGATGCCGGCCGTATCGCTGGCCTCGAAGTTCTGCGCATCATCAACGAGCCGACGGCGGCAGCCCTTGCCTACGGTCTCGACAAGAAGGACGGCAAGACGATCGCCGTTTACGACTTGGGTGGCGGCACCTTCGATATCTCGATCCTCGAAATCGGCGACGGCGTCTTCGAAGTGAAGTCCACCAACGGCGATACGTTCCTCGGCGGTGAAGACTTCGACATGCGTCTCGTCGAATACCTCGTTGCCGAGTTCAAGAAGGACAACGGCATCGATCTCAAGGGCGACAAGCTTGCTCTGCAGCGCCTCAAGGAAGCTGCTGAAAAGGCCAAGATCGAACTCTCGTCCTCGCAGCAGACCGAAATCAACCTGCCGTTCATCACGGCAGATGCAACCGGTCCGAAGCACCTGACGCTGAAGCTGACCCGCGCCAAGCTCGAAAGCCTGGTCGACGATCTCGTCCAGCGCACCATCGCGCCGTGCAAGGCAGCCCTCAAGGATGCTGGCGTAACCCCTGCCGAGATCGACGAAGTCGTTCTGGTCGGTGGCATGAGCCGCATGCCGAAGGTGCAGGAAGTCGTCAAGCAGCTGTTCGGCAAGGAGCCGCACAAGGGCGTCAACCCGGATGAAGTCGTCGCTCTCGGCGCAGCCATCCAGGCCGGCGTTCTCCAGGGCGACGTCAAGGACGTTCTGCTTCTCGACGTAACCCCGCTGTCTCTGGGCATCGAAACGCTGGGTGGCGTCTTCACCCGTCTGATCGAGCGTAACACCACGATCCCGACGAAGAAGTCGCAGACCTTCTCGACCGCCGACGACAACCAGTCCGCCGTCACCATCCGCGTTTCGCAGGGCGAGCGCGAAATGGCCCAGGACAACAAGTTGCTCGGCCAGTTCGACCTCGTTGGCCTGCCGCCGGCACCGCGTGGCGTTCCGCAGATCGAAGTCACCTTCGATATCGACGCCAACGGCATCGTGCAGGTTTCGGCCAAGGACAAGGGCACCGGCAAGGAACAGCAGATCCGCATCCAGGCTTCTGGTGGTCTCTCCGACGCCGACATCGAAAAGATGGTCAAGGACGCCGAAGCCAATGCTGAAGCCGACAAGAAGCGTCGCGAAGGCGTTGAAGCCAAGAACCAGGCCGAAAGCCTGATCCACTCCAGCGAGAAGTCGCTGAAGGATTACGGCGACAAGGTCACCGAGGCCGATCGCACCGCGATCTCCGACGCGATTGCCGCTCTGAAGACCTCCGTCGAGGCAACCGAGCCGGACGCCGAGGACATCAAGGCGAAGACCCAGACCCTCATGGAAGTGTCCATGAAGCTCGGTCAGGCGATCTACGAAGCGCAGCAGGCTGAAGGTGGCGCGGAAGACGCTTCCGCCGAAGCCGGCGACGACAATGTCGTCGATGCCGACTACGAAGAAGTCAAGGACGACGACCGCAAGAAGTCCGCGTAAGCGGCTCGCAACGGTCACGTTTGAAACTGACATTCCGGCTGCTCACCATGGCAGCCGGAAATCCATTTCCGGGGTCTGATCCTTAATGGCAAAAGCCGATTTTTACGAAACGCTGGGTGTCGCCAAGACGGCTGACGAAAAAGAGCTGAAGAGCGCTTTCCGCAAGCTGGCGATGAAATACCATCCGGACAAGAATCCCGATGATCATACCGCCGAGCAGAAGTTCAAGGAAATCAACGAAGCCTACGAGACGCTGAAGGACCCGCAGAAGCGCGCGGCCTATGATCGCTACGGTCACGCAGCCTTCGAACATGGCGGCATGGGCGGCGGTGGCGGCGGTTTCGCTGGCGGCGGCTTCTCCGATATCTTCGAGGATATTTTCGGCGAGATGATGGGCGGCGGCCGCGCAAGGCAGCGCTCGTCCGGCGGTCGCGAACGCGGCGCCGATCTTCGCTACAACATGGAAATTTCGCTGGAGGAATCCTTCTCCGGCAAGACCGCGCAGATCCGGGTTCCGACCTCGATCACCTGCGACGTCTGTTCCGGCTCCGGCGCCAAGCCAGGCACCCAGCCGAAGACCTGCGGCACCTGCCAGGGCTCCGGCCGCGTGCGTGCCGCACAGGGCTTCTTCTCCGTCGAGCGCACCTGCCCGACCTGCCATGGCCGCGGCCAGATCATTCCCGATCCCTGCACCAAGTGCCACGGCCAGGGCCGCGTGACGGAAGAGCGTTCGCTGTCGGTCAACATTCCGGCCGGTATCGAGGACGGCACCCGCATCCGCCTGCAGGGCGAGGGCGAGGCCGGCATGCGTGGCGGCCCGGCGGGCGATCTCTATATCTTCCTGTCGGTCAAGCCGCACGAGTTCTACCAGCGCGATGGCGCCGATCTCTACTGCGCCATCCCGATCTCGATGACGACGGCTGCCCTTGGCGGCACCTTTGATGTGGCCACGCTCGACGGCACAAAGTCGCGCGTCACGGTTCCCGAGGGCACCCAGGCCGGCAAGCAGTTCCGCCTGAAGGGCAAGGGCATGCCGGTGCTGCGCTCCAGCCAGACCGGCGATCTCTACATCCAGATCCAGATCGAGACCCCGCAGAAGCTTTCCAAGCGCCAGCGCGAGCTGCTGCAGGAGTTCGAGGAGCTGTCGTCGAAGGAAAACAATCCGGAATCGACCGGCTTCTTCGCCCGCATGAAGGAATTCTTCGAGGGCTGATCGAAAATTACAGTAAAAATTCAGGGGCCCGGTTGTTCGCAACCGGGCTTTTCTGTTTTTGCATAGGGATAAACATATCTTTTGTGGTCGAAGAGACTCGACAATTCTATTGCTAGTCTCTTTATTAGATTTGTTGCATTCTTCCTGTATTGGGCCTCGAAAAGGGTCTAGACTTGCATTCCCTTTGGTAGCCTGTCCCGAGGTTGATTTGGAACGCCGTCTCGCAGCTATTCTCGCAGTGGATATTGTCGGCTACAGCCGAATGATGGGTGCCGATGAGCGGGGGACCTTGGATGCGGTCAAGCTCTGCCGCGGCGAGGTCATCGATCCCAGGATCGCCAACGCCCGCGGCCGTGTGGTCAAGCACACCGGCGACGGCATGCTCGTGGAGTTCTCCAGCATCGTCAACGCGGTCTCCTGCGCCAACGACGTGCAGCAGGCGATGGCGGCGCGCAACACGGCGCTTCCTGAAGAGCGGCGCATCGAGTTCCGCATGGGCATCCACCTCGGCGACGTCATCGTCGAGGACAACGATATCTTCGGCGACGGCGTCAATGTCGCGGCCCGGCTTGAGGCGATCTGCGCGCCCGGCGGCGTGGCGATCTCGGCGTCCGCCCGCGATCACGTCGGCAGCCGGCTCGATCTGTCCTTCCAGGATCTCGGCCTGTTCACGCTGAAGAACATCGAGCAGCCGGTGCAGGTCTACGCCATCTCGGCGAAGCGCGCTCTTCCGCTCAAGGTCAATGCCGCGGCACTGGCAGCCGCCAAGGAGAAGCAGAAGCCGCTGGTCGCGGTGCTGCCCTTCTCCAACATGAGCGGCGATCCCGAGCAGGAGTATTTCTCCGACGGCATCACCGAGGACATCATCACTGATCTGTCGAAGATCTCCAATCTCTACGTCGTCGCCCGCAACACCGCCTTCACCTACAAGGGCAAGTCGGTGCAGGTGAAGCAGGCGGCCGCAGAGCTCGGCGTCCACTTCGTGTTGCAGGGCAGCGTGCGCAAGGCCGGCCAGCGGGTGCGCATCACCGGCCAGCTGATCGACGCGCGCAACGGCGCCCATCTCTGGGCCGATCGTTTCGATCGCGACCTGACCGATATCTTCGCCGTGCAGGACGAGATCACCCACGCGATCGTCGACCAGCTGAAGATCAAGCTGCTGCCGGAAGAGCAGGAAGCGATCGCCGCCGCGCCGACGACGAACGTCGAGGCCTACACCTATTATCTGCGCGGCCGGCAGTTCTCGCACTCCTGGACCCGGCACTATCTGCTGATGGCGCGCCGCATGTTTGCGACGGCGGTCGCGCTCGACCCGAATTACGCCCAGGCCTATGCCGGCATCGCCGATTGCGAATCGACGCTGCGCGACTGGCACGCCGGCGAATACACGCTGAAGGGCATTCTGGAGCTGACGGAAAAGGCGCTGGCGCTCGACCCCAATCTCGCAGAGGCGCACGCCTCGCGCGGCCTGGCGCTGCATCAGGACGGCCGCGACGGCGAGGCGCTGGTGGAGTTCGAAAAGGCGCTGGCGCTGGAGCCCGATCTCTACGAGGCGAACTTCCACTACGCCCGCTTCCTGTTCATGCAGGGCAAGTTCGAGGGCGCCATCACCTTCTTCACCCGCGCCAGCGAAATCCGGCCGGACGATTATCTCTCGCCGATCCATCTGACGAGCGCTTGCCACTCGCTGGGGTTGTCGCGCGACGTCGAGCATTGGGCCAGGGTCGGGCTGGAGCGCGCCGAGCGTGCGCTGGAACTGCATCCCGAAAATGCCGGCCCCGCGCATCGCGGCGCGCTGGCGCTTGCCCATATGGGCCGCTTCGACGAGGCGCGCGAATGGGTCAAGCGCGCCCAGCTGATCGATCCCGATGATATCGTCGCGCAGTACAACGTCGCCTGCGTCCACGCGCTGATCGGCGAATGCGACCAGGCGCTCGACATCCTTGAGGCGCTGCTGCCGCAATCATCCTGCTACCAGATCCTCTGGTTCAGCAATGATTCCGACCTCGAAGCGGTGCGCGGCCACCCGCGTTTCCAGGCGATGCTCGACGCCATCGCCGCCTGCACCTTCCATCAGGACGGGTTCCGGGTCGCGTCGGAATAACGTGCAAGTAGAATGCAACCGCGCGGCCGCTTCATTCTGAGACAGGGTGTGGCAGCCGCAATATTCGCGTTAACGCAAGCAATGAAAGCCGCTTTGCAGCGATCGCGAATATATTCAATATGCTCGAAGGGGAATACACACTCACACGCCGAGAGCAACTTCCATGACGGTAGCCGCTTTGTCCTTTCAGTCTGATGATGTCGACGTGCTCGCGGGCGCGCTGTACACCTGGTGCGCGGAGCGCAATATCAAGCTCCTGAGCCAGCAGGGCCTGTCGATCGCCAATATCGCGATCGATCTCTATCATGCCGGTCATCAGACGCAGGATCAGCTGCTTGTCGCTCTGCACGATTGCGATTTTCACTAACCGCTCGCGCGGTCACGTCGCGCCGAAATCTCAGGCGTAGACGTCCTCACCCGACATCAGCGTCACGATGGTCATGACGGCTTCCTTGCCGGCGGTCGAGCGCAGCTTGTCGTAGGTCACGGCAAGCTCGTAGGCCTCGGCGCTGAGGCCCGGCCGCGACGTCGTATCCGCGCCCTCGAACAGCGCCGAGATATCGACGCCGAGAAAAACCGCGATCTGGTGCAGCTTGCTCGCCGAAACGCGGTTGGTGCCCTTTTCATACTTCTGGATCTGCTGAAACGTCAGCCCGAGCGCCTCTCCAAGTTCCAGCTGGGAGATGCGTCGCTTGGCGCGCAACGTCCTGACGTTCTGGCCGACAATAATATCCACCGGATCTGGCACTTTGATAGTTCCCGTTCATTTCATTAAATTTATCTGAACACTATGCCGAGGTTTTTAAATATCTCAACCCGAGAGTTGCAAATTTCAACCAGCTTTTCGGCTGATTTTTAGGCTATTTTCGTAAATAAAGAAGATGAAATATACCTTGGCGTGCATAAAATACATAAAGCTAGTTTACGGCTGTGCTTGCGGTTACTAGCCGAAGCGCTTTTCCGCTCCCGCTACACATGGTCGCTCTATAGCTGGGGCGCATAGCCACCTGCAGCCGCGCCGCGGGCTTGACCGCCGCATCCGCGAAGCCTATTTTAGAATTATTCTAAAAGAGGCCAGCATGCTCAAACGTATTTTCAGATCACCCAAGCGTTCTTTCGACAGCCTGTCCGAGCAGGAGATCCTGGCGCTCGCCATTGGCTCCGAGGAGGACGACGCGCGCATCTATTTCGCCTATGCCGACCGCCTGCGCAATGATTATCCGGCTTCGGCCAAGGTTTTCGAAGAGATGGCGGAAGTCGAGAACACCCACCGCAATTCGCTGATCACGCTCTACCGTGAGCGCTTCGGCGAACGCATCACGCTGATCCGCCGCGAGCATGTGGAGGGCTTCTACGAACGCAAGCCGGACTGGCTGCGCGCAAACCTGTCGCTGGAGAAGATCCGCCAAGAAGCCGAGGCCATGGAGAACCAGGCCTACCGCTTCTACATCGAGGCCGCCGGCCGCGTCAGCGACGCCTCGACGCGCCAGTTGCTCGGCGATCTGGCGCTGGCAGAGCAGGGGCATGAGGACATCACCCGCATGCTCGGCGACAAGCACACGCCGGACGACGTCCGCAAGGAAGAGGACCAGAAGAACCGCCGGCAATTCGTGCTGACCTATGTGCAGCCCGGCCTCGCCGGACTGATGGATGGCTCCGTCTCGACGCTCGCGCCGATCTTCGCCGCGGCCTTTGCCACGCAGGATACCTGGCAGACTTTCCTCGTCGGTCTCTCGGCCTCCGTCGGCGCCGGCATCTCCATGGGCTTCACTGAAGCGGCCCACGACGACGGCAAGATCTCCGGCCGCGGCTCCCCCATCAAGCGCGGCCTCTCCTGCGGCGTCATGACGGCGCTCGGCGGCCTCGGCCACACGCTGCCCTACCTGATCTCCGATTTCTGGACGGCCACCACGCTAGCGGTCATCATCGCCATCTTCGAACTCTGGGCCATCGCCTTCATCCAGAACCGCTTCATGGAAACCCCCTTCCTACGCGCAGCTCTCCAGGTCGTCGTCGGCGGCGGGTTGGTGCTGGGGGCGGGGATATTGATCGGGAGTGGTTGAGGGGTGTGATGGCGGCAGGCAGTGCGACCTTTCTTTGCCGCCTGTCTGCAACCGCTAACGTTTGGGGAGCGCTCTGCCCTCTCCGCCCTCATTCCTGTGCTTGTCACAGGAATCCAGCCACGGCGCGTCTGCGCCGTGAATAATGCACTTTTTAACAGGCCAAAGAGTCTTCCGCATTCACGGACGTGAATGCGCTGGATCCCTGTGACAAGCACAGGGATGAGGGAGAGGATCGATGAAATACCGGAAAAGAGGTAGCCCCGCGCAAGAGGCGAGCAGCGCTCGCGCCCAGCCGCCTACTTCAGTGCGCCGACCAGAACGTCGCGGCCGTTCTCGATCGTGACCCAGCGGCCGGCATTGGCGCTCGACTGGCGCTTGATGAAGGAATAGGGGGTGTCGAACCACGGCTTCACGGTGGAGGCCAGGTTGTCGAGGACGAAATCGCCCTTGGTGGTGCGCAGCGTCAGGATCGCGTGACCCTCGCCGTCAGGCTTGCGCACGACGGTCATCAGCAGATTGGCGGCGGAGAAGCCGCGCTGGATCAGGATGCGGCGCTTCAAAAGCGCATAGTCCTCACAGTCGCCGGCGGTCGTCGGATAGGCCCAGACTTCTTCCTTGCCGTAGACTTCCATGTCGGTCATCGGGATGATCGTGTTGTTGACGCTTGCGTTGACCGAACGGACGAGCGCCCACTTGGCATCGGTCATTTCCATGACGGCGACGTTGCGGTTCGGACCGCATTCTTCGCGGTGCGACTGGCAAAACTCGTAGTGGCCGATCGGCTGCGAAGTCGTGGCGCCGACGACCATGGAAAGAGTGTTGGTCGATGCCGGCGTAGCCGAGGTCGACATTGCAAACATGGCCATCATGGCCACCAGGAAACCCTTGATCCGCACGCCCACTGTCCCTTGCATCGCCCTTGATTTATTAACAAAAAGTTAACGGAGAGGGCTGCTTGGAGTCAATCACTACTTCTGAGGAGGGGGGGAGAAGCGGTCAATATGGTTAAAATGCGTTAGGATTTGGCACAAGGCGTGGCGCCGCGCACGCTCGTCGCGCGCAGCGAAATGTCGCCAACGCATTGAAATAAATTCAGATTTTCCGGCGGGAGTAACGCGGCCGCGCCCTCAGTGCTTTAGCTGACGAACGATCTTACCGCCGAAAGCATGCGCTCGATGTCCTGTGGACGCGACAGGCGGTGGTCGCCATCACGAATAAATGTCAGCACCACATCGTCGGCGGGGAGGTGCTCGATCAGCGTCATCGCATGCGTATAGGGGACGTCGGGATCCTTCATGCCCTGCAGGATGTGAACCGGGCATCTGGTCTCGATCATCCCGGTCAGGACCCTGTTGTCGCGGCCATCCTCGATCAGCGCACGGGTATAGATATTGGGCTCGGGACTATATTCCGAATGCTCCTCGAAGAAGCCGCGCTCGGCGAGCGATGTCTTCTCTTTCTCGGTGAGGTTCGGCTCTATCAGCACCTCGGTGAAATCCGGCGCCGGCGCGATCAGAACCATACCCTGCAATTTCGGCGCACCGGTTCTGGCTGCCAGCTCCTGCGCCAGCCGGAGCGCGATCCAGCCGCCCATCGAGGAGCCCACGACAATGATGCGCTCGAGTTTGAGATGAAGGACGACGGCCATCGCCTCTTCGAGCCAGCGCGAAATCGTGCCGTCGCGGAATTCGCCGCCCGAGATCCCGTGACCGGAATAATCGAGGCGGATACAGGCAAGCCCGGTCTCTTCAGCCATGCGATCGAGCTCGACGGCCTTGCTGCCGCTCATGTCCGAGCGGTATCCGGATAGCCAGACCAGCGTCGGGCCCGCTTTGTCGCCGGCAGGCGGGCGGGCGATATAGGCGATCTCTCGCGCCGACGCTCCCTCGCCGACGGTCAGAAATTGGTGCTGAGGGGCGATATTGGCGTCGGACATGGCGAAACTCCTTTGTTTCGGCCTATAAAACAGATTCTTGACAGGCTGACAGCAGGTGATTTTTCCGCTAAAGCGTGCTAATGACTTCGTTGCAGCGATGGCGAAACACGGTCGTCTTCCTTATATAGAGGCGATCCGCTGCAGCAATCCGAAACAACGCGAGGAGAATACGACCATTCGCAGACCGTTTAAGAACGACGCGCCCGTAAAGGATGGGCCGCGCTCGAACAGGGAAATTCGCATTCCCAAAGTTCAGCTGATCGACGCTGAAGGACAGAATTTGGGCGTCGTGGCGACCGACCAGGCCCTGAGAATGGCTGAAGAAGCTGGACTCGACCTCGTTGAGATTTCCCCCAACGCCGAACCGCCTGTGTGCAAGATCCTCGATCTGGGCAAGCTGAAATACGCCAACCAGAAGAAGGCCGCCGAGGCGCGCAAGAAGCAGAAAATCGTCGAAGTCAAAGAAATCAAGATGCGTCCGAACATCGACACGCATGACTATGACGTGAAGATGAAGGCGATGGGCCGCTTCTTCGAAGAAGGCGACAAGGTCAAGGTGACCCTGAAGTTCCGTGGCCGCGAAATGGCCCACCAGGAACTCGGCATGAAGCTCCTGCAGCAGGTCAAGGCCGACACGCTCGAGTTCGCCAAGGTCGAAGCCGAGCCCAAGCTCGAAGGTCGCCAGATGATGATGGTGCTCGCGCCCAAATAAGGCGCGTCGCCACCGTTCGTATCAAAGCCGTCCGCGAGGGCGGCTTTTGTATTTTTGCCCTGATATAAAGGGCAATCGACGCCCGACGGACAGGGGCCGAAGCGGCACTGGAAGATTCCTTCCTCGCCCCGTTGCACTTTCATGACACTGCGGTTATAAGCGCGCGTCCGAACTGACCGGCAGGGCATGCCGTGGCAGTTTCGAATGCTTGCGGCACGGTTCGTCACCGTGACCGCAGATCAACAACAAACGCTCCCGCACTTGTTGCGACGACCGGGCAACCGGGCATCGCGAGAAGGCTTCTTTTGAAGCCGTCTCTTTAGGCCAAGTGGGGGGATCAGAAACGGAGTAGCAAAATGCCCAAGATGAAGACGAAGTCCTCCGCCAAGAAGCGGTTCAAGATCACCGCGACCGGCAAGGTCAAGGCTGCAGCCGCTGGCAAGCGCCATGGCATGATCAAGCGTTCCAACAAGTTCATTCGCGATGCACGTGGCACCATGGTTCTGGCAGAACCGGATGGCCGCAAGGTCGTGAAGAATTACCTGCCGAACGGTCTCTAAGACTATTCCGCGAACGTATAGATTAAGGAGATCATGAAATGGCACGTGTAAAGAGAGGCGTTACCGCCCACGCCAAGCACAAGAAGGTTCTGAAGCAGGCCAAGGGCTTCTACGGCCGCCGCAAGAACACCATCCGCGCCGCCAAGGCTGCTGTCGATCGTTCGAAGCAGTACGCTTACCGCGACCGCAAGATCAACAAGCGTAACTTCCGCGCACTCTGGATCCAGCGTATCAACGCTGCTGTCCGCGAATTCGGCCTGACCTACGGCCGCTTCATCGACGGCCTGAACAAGGCTGGCATCGAAGTTGACCGTAAGGTTCTCTCCGACATGGCGATCCATGAGCCGGAAGCATTCGGTGCGCTCGTTGCTGCCTCCAAGAAGGCACTCGAGTACCTGAAGGACGCTGGCACGAAGAACGAGTTTGAAGCAGCCGTCAACTAAGCCGGCGCTATTCGAACCTTCGCTTCGATGATTTGAAACCCGCGCTGGCAAGGCTTGCGCGGGTTTCTTCGTTTTACCGGGATAGGGACGCCTGAAGTGGCGAACGATCAAGATTTGGCCAACGATCTGAGACACCCGACGACGGATCGCGACCTGCTTGCCGAAAGCGGGTTGGGCGAGGAGGACGTTCCGGTTCTGCTCGCGGCATTGCTGCGCGGCTCCAAGCGCGTCGAGCGTGTCGCGCTCTCTGGTGGCGCCGTCTGGATCAAGCGCTATGGCACCGAGCGGGCCTCGCGCTGGATGGTGCTGCAGCGCATGCTCGCCAATCTCATCCGCGCGCCCTTTTTACGTCCGTCGCCGCTTCTGGCAGACGAGGGCATGGCGGCGCGCGAAATCCGCCGCATCGCCCAGTTTTCAGCCCACGATGTGCCGACGGCCCGCGTCATCTATTCCTCGGGTGCTGCCGTCGTCTTCAGCGATGCCGGCGAGACCGTCGATCGCCAGCTCTATCACGTGCTGAACAACGACCCCGTGGCCCACGACAACATGCTCGTCCATTGCGCCGGCGAACTCGGCCGGCTGCATGCAAAGGGCCTGTGCCACGGCCGGCCCTATCCGCGCGACATGTTCCTGAAGGACGGCCGCGTCGGCTTCATGGATTTCGAGGAAGAGCCCGACCGGGTGATGCCGCTTGAGGTCGCCCAGGCGCGCGATATCTGGCTGCTCTTTTTGCAGGTCGCGACCCGCGCCAAGCTTGGCGGCGAAACCCACGACCGGGCCTACAAGGCCTGGGCCGAGGTGGCGCCACCGGCGGCTGTTGCCGAACTGCGCAAGCTTACCGGCTTCCTCGGCGGCTTTTTGTCGGCTGCCCGGTTGATTGGCCGCGTACACATGGGTAGTGATCTGCGACGTTTCATCGTGGCGACCAGCTATCTGAAGCATGTTTCGTGAAGTGTCCCTCAAAGACTGGACGCCCTGAAGGCAGGAAAAGATGACCGAACTCGCAACCCTGGAAAAGCAACTCCTGTCCGATGTCGCGGCCGCCGCCGATGAACCGGCGATCGAAGCCGTGCGCGTCGCGGCCCTTGGCAAGAAGGGGTCGGTCTCCGAACTCCTGAAGACGCTGGGCTCGATGACCCCTGAAGAGCGCCAGACCCGCGGCGCGCAGATCAACGCGCTGAAGACGGTCGTGACCGAGGCGATCAACGCCCGCAAGGCCGATCTCAAGAAGGCGGCGATCGACGCGCGCCTGAAGGCCGAGACGGTCGACGTCTCGCTCCAGGTCCGCTCCTCGCCCGCCGAACGCGGCCGCATCCACCCGATCAGCCAGATCGTCGACGAGATCACCGCGATCTTCGCCGACATGGGCTTCTCGATCGCCGAAGGTCCCGATGTGGAGACCGACTATTATAACTTCACGGCGCTGAACTTCCCCGAGGGCCATCCGGCCCGCGAGATGCACGACACCTTCTTCTTCAATCCGGATGAGAACGGCGAGCGTAAGGTGCTGCGCACGCACACCTCGCCGGTGCAGGTGCGCACCATGGAAGCGCAGAAGCCGCCGATCCGCATCATCATTCCCGGCAAGACCTATCGCCAGGACAGTGACGCCACACACTCCCCGATGTTCCACCAGGTCGAGGGCCTCGTCGTCGACAAGAAGGCCAATGTCGCCAACATCCGCTGGGTGCTGGAAGAATTCTGCAAGACCTTCTTCGAGGTCGACAGCGTCACCATGCGCTTCCGCCCGTCTTTCTTCCCCTTCACCGAACCGTCCTTCGAGGTCGACATCCAGTGCGACCGCTCCGGCCCGATCGTCAAGTTCGGCGAAGGCACCGACTGGATGGAGATTCTGGGCTGCGGTATGGTGCACCCGAACGTGCTGCGCGCGGGCGGTCTCGATCCCGACGAGTACCAGGGCTTTGCCTGGGGCATGGGCCTCGACCGCATCGCCATGCTGAAATACGGCATGCCCGACCTGCGCGACTTCTTCAACGCCGACGTCCGCTGGATGACCCACTACGGCTTCCGCCCACTCGACATGCCGACGCTGTTCGGCGGGTTGAGCAGCTGAGTTTATTGTGGCCACAAATAACTGAGTGTGCTAGGAATGGAGCTGGAGTGGACGAAGATAAACGTCAGCTAACCCTCCAGCACCGAGGACTGGATTTCGCCGACGTCGAACGCTTCGATCCCGACAGCATCGTCACGGTACCGGACCTCAGAGCAGACTATGGAGAGGATCGTTTCAACTCCTATGGACGGCTTGATGGCACACTCTGCTGTTTTTGCTGGACGCCGAGAGAGGGCCGGGTTCGAGTTATATCGCTGAGGAAGATGAATGACCGCGAACAGAAGATTTACGAAGAGCGACGGGGCGGCGAACGGTAGTTCGCTTCCGACGCTCGACGATGTCAGAAAGGGTCTGATCTCACTCGACGACTATGAGATCGCCCACGGCGAAGATGTGCCTGCTTTCGGTGATGATGGCGATGCCACGATCCTGTCGCTGCAGGAAACGCCGGCACTCGGCGCGGTCTTGGAGAAGGCGCGCGGCAAACGCGGTCCGCAAAAGGCGCCGGTGAAGGAACGCATCGGTTTGCGGCTCGACAAGGACGTGGTCGATTACTTCCGCAGCATGGGGCCCGGCTGGCAAGGCCGTATCAATGACGCGCTGCATGCGCTGGGGCCGGCTGACGAGGAGCAACGCCCGGTGGCCGCTCGTTGCGACGACGAGTTCCTCTATGTCGTGCTGGTGGATGGCAGGCAGATCAGGACGCCGCTCTGGTGGTATCCCTTCCTGGCCGAGGCATCCGCCGAAGCGCGCGCCAATGTCGAACTGCAATTTTCCGGCGTCTGGTGGCCGGGTCTGGACGAAGGCGTCTCCGTCAAGGGACTGCTTCTCGGTTGGAAAGCCCCCGGCGCCTGGGCGCCTGGTCGCGCAGCCTGAACAATCTGAACTTTTTCGATGATTTTCGAGACGAGAACAACACAATGAAATTCACGCTTTCCTGGCTCAAGGATCATCTTGAGACCGACGCCACACTGGATGAAATCTGCAAGCGGCTGACCGAGATCGGCCTCGAGGTCGAGGATGTCGACGACAAGGCGGCTTACAAGCCCTTCGTCATCGCCCGCGTGCTTTCGGCTGAGAAGCATCCGGAAGCCGATCGCCTGAAAGTGCTGTCGGTCGATGCCGGCCCTGATATCAACGGCGGCAAGCCGCTGCAGATCGTCTGCGGTGCGCCGAATGCGCGCGCCGGCCTGGTCGGTGCGCTGGCGCGGCCGGGCGATTATGTGCCGGGTATCGATGTCACGCTCGGCGTCGGCAAGATCCGCGGCGTCGAAAGCCACGGCATGATGTGCTCCGAAAAGGAGCTCAACATGTCCGACAGCCACGACGGCATCATCGACCTGCCCGAGGACGCGCCGGTCGGAACCTCGTTTGCCGCCTACGCCCATCTCGACGATCCCATGATCGAGATCAACCTGACGCCGAACCGTCCGGATTGTACGTCGATCTACGGCATCGCCCGCGATCTGGCCGCCTCCGGCCTTGGGACGCTGAAAGCTTCGAACGAGGTCGGCAAATCACGTAGGCCCGGTAAGTATGGCTTTACAACTGAAGGCGACACGCCGGTCAAGCTGACGCTCGATCTCGACGACGACAAGCTCTGCCCGGGCTTCGGCCTGCGCCTTGTGCGCGGCGTCAAGAACGGCCCGAGCCCGAAGTGGGTGCAGCAGCGCCTGACGGCGATCGGCCTGCGTCCGATCAACGCGCTCGTCGACATCACCAACTACATGACCTTCGACCAGGGTCGCCCGATGCACGTCTTCGACGCCGCCAAGGTGAAGGGCAACCTCACCGTTCGCCGCGCGAAAGACGGCGAGACGGTGCTGGCGCTCGACCAGCGGGAATACAAGCTCGGCCCGAACAACGTCGTCATCGCCGACGAAAACGGCATCGAGTCGATCGGCGGCATCATGGGCGGCGAACATTCCGGCTGCGATGAAAACACCACCGACGTCTTGATCGAATCGGCGCTGTGGGACCCGATGAACATCGCCAAATCCGGCCGTGGCCTCGGCATCATCACCGATGCGCGCTATCGCTTCGAGCGCGGCGTCGATCCCGAATACATGGTCCCCGGCCTCGATCGCACCACCGAACTGGTGCTGGAATTCTGCGGCGGCACCGCCGCCAAGGCCGAGATCGTCGGCTACAAGGGCTATGAGCCCAAGATCGTCGACTTCCCCTTCTCGGAAGTGAAGCGCCTGACGGGCCTTGAGGTCTCCACCGAGGAGAGCGTCGAGATCCTGACGCGCCTCGGCTTCAAGGTCACCGGTTCCGGAGAGCGCGTTTCCGTCGCCGTTCCCTCCTGGCGTCCGGATGTCGATGGCAAGGCCGATCTCGTTGAAGAGGTCATGCGCATCCATGGCGTCGACAACATCAAGCCGGCGCCGCTGGAAAGCCACACCGAAGTCAACGGCCGCATCCTGACGACGCTGCAGATCCGCACCCGCACCGCCAAGCGCGCGCTTGCTTCCCGCGGCATGCTGGAGGCCGTCACATGGTCCTTCATTTCGGAAGATCAGGCCAAGCTCTTCGGCGGTGGTTCGCCGGCTCTGAAGCTCGCCAACCCGATCGCAGCCGAAATGTCCGACATGCGCCCCTCGCTGCTGCCGGGCCTGCTCACGGCTGCCCAGCGCAATGCCGACAAGGGCTATGGCGACGTTGCGATCTTCGAGGTGTCCGGCACCTATGAGAACGACAAGCCGGAAGGCCAGCGCCGCGTTGCCGGCGGCATCCGTCGCGGCACTGCCTCGATGGCGGGCTCCGGCCGCATGTGGTCGAACGCGTCCAAGGGCGGCGGCAAGCCGGTCGACGTCTTCGACGCCAAGGCCGATGCGCTTGCCGTGATCGAGGCCTGCGGCCTGCCGATGACCAACATCCAGGTCGAGCAGGGCGGTCCCGAATGGTATCACCCCGGCCGTTCCGGCACCATCAAGATGGGCCCGAAGGTCGTGCTCGGCTATTTCGGCGAGTTCCACCCCTCGACGCTGGAAGCGCTCGACGTCTCCGGCGCGCTCGCGGGCTTCGAGGTCTATCTCGACGCCATGCCCGAGCCGAAGAAGAAGGCGACCCGCACCAAGCCGGCGCTGGAGCTCTCGCAGTTCCAGGCCGTCAAGCGCGACTTCGCCTTCGTCGTCGACAAGGCGGTCGAGGCCGGCGCCATCATCAAGGCCGCGACCGGCGCCGACCGCAAGCTGGTCGCCGGCGTGAACGTCTTCGATATCTTCGAGGGCGCCTCTGTCGGCGAGGGCAAGAAGTCGGTTGCCATCGAGGTGCAGATCCAGCCGGTCGAGCGCACGCTGACCGACGAAGATTTCGAGGCCCTGACACAGAAGATCGTCGCCAGCGTCACCAAGGTCACCGGCGGCGTCTTGCGCGGCTAATGAATAAGGGCTGCGGCCTCTGGTGCGGGCGGGCAACGGCCCTATGGCGCCGCCCGTATTGGTTTAGCGCTGGCCGCACCCACTCTCCCTCATCCTCGCCCTCGTGGCGGGGATCCAGCCGACGCGCGTC
>NZ_DDHH01000092.1:0-54684 GCF_002338015.1 Rhizobium sp. UBA1881 | reverse complement strand
TTCACGGCGCGGACGCGCCGTAGCTGGATTCCTGTCACGTCGCACGGGCGAAGCCTGGGCAAAGGAATGAGGAGAGGGAATGACCCCCATCAATCGTGCAGATAATAAACCTTGTTCACGATCGTCCACCGCCCCTCGATCTTCAGCATGGAGAGATAATCGGTGAAGCGCATGCCGGCGAAGTCGTCGCTGACCTTGACGCTCGCGGCATCGCCGACGACATCGAGGGTCTGGATGTCCATGTGCGGCTGCGTCCCTGGCGGGGCCGAGCCCTCGGCCACGATGGCGGCGATGAACTCGTCGCGGGTCGACCATTCGACCGCGCTCTCGTAATGCCCGATGACAGCGCATTTCGGATGAAACGCCTTGCGCAGCGCTGCTTCGTTGGCGAAGGTCATGCCTTCGACATAGAGATGCACGACTGCCTCTATCGCCTGCCGGTCCGTCATGGTCCGTACCTCGATCGTGTCGATGGTGAAGTATAGCGCGGAGCGCGCAACGCGCAAAGTCGTTGCTGGACTGTGCCTACTTTAATGCGTGGATGGGTAGAGCGTGGCCAGGGCGGTGCCGATCAGTTCCTCGGCATAGGCCTGCGCGGTCGATGAGGCGTTGTCGGACAGACCCATCTCGTCGCATTTGTTGCCTACGGCCTCGCGGATGAGGTGCAGGATACCCCGCCCCATTTTCCCGCCATCCTCGCCGGATGTGTCCAGAACCAGCGCCAGCGAGGTCATCGCCACCACTTCAAGCACGAGCATGCGTCCTCTTATGTCGGACAGGCCTGGATCGGCCGGCCCTTTGTCCTTGGCATCTGGCATGGGGTTCCCTTCCTCTCAACGGAAAGTTTACCTAGTGCTAATATGCTCGAGGAGAAGACCCAAAGTTGAACAAAACCAAATCTCTTTCCTGATCTGTGGTTGGGCCCGCCCCGCTGATCTCGCAGGGGCGGCCCAACCTGTCAGAGGTTGTTCTCTCAGAGATTGGTCATCGCCAGCGATGCCTCGGAGTAGCGCTTGCCGGCGATCTCATCGAGCGGCATGATTGCGCTAAGCTGCGCGAGTTCCCTGGCCGAGAGCGCGATATCGGCGGCGGCCGCGTTCTGCTCGAGATGATTGACCTTGCGGGCGCCGGGGATCGGCACGATGTCCTCGCCCTGATGCAGAACCCAGGCGAGCGCCAGCTGCGCCGTGGTCACGCCCTTGTCCTTCGCCAGCGCCTCAAGCTTGGCCACAAGGGCGGCATTGGCATCGAAATTGTCGGCCTGGAAGCGTGGCAGCTGGCTGCGGAAATCGTCGGCGCCGAGATCATCAGGCTTGCGGATCGCCCCCGTCAGGAAGCCGCGGCCGAGCGGGCTGTATGGCACGAAGCCGATCGAAAGCTCCCGGCAAGTGGCGAGCACGTCATGCTCGGGATCGCGCGACCAGAGCGAATATTCGCTCTGCACCGCCGCGATCGGATGCACAGCATGCGCCCGACGGATCGTGGCGCTGCCGGCCTCCGAAAGCCCCAGCGCCCGCACCTTGCCCTCGCGCACCAGCTCGGCCATGGCGCCGACGGTCTCCTCGATCGGAACATTGGGATCGACGCGGTGCTGGTAATAGAGGTCGATGACATCGGTGCCGAGCCGCTTCAGCGACGCTTCCGCCACGCGCTTCACATTCTCCGGCCGGCTGTCGACGCCCGTCAGCGCCGCCGCGCCGGATTTCGAAGGATCGAACTTGAAGCCGAACTTGGTGGCGATGACGACGCGGTCGCGCACCGGCTTCAAGGCGCGGCCAAGCAGCTCCTCGTTGGTGTAGGGGCCGTACATTTCGGCCGTGTCGAAGAAGGTGATGCCGAGATCGACGGCGCGGTGAAGTGTGCGGATCGATTCATTTTCGTCGCTGGCGCCATAGGCGAAACTCATGCCCATGCAGCCGAGGCCGACGGCGGAGACTGCAAGGTCCTGTCCGAGTGTGCGGGTTTTCATGTCTGGCTCCCTTCGAGCAAATGGTGAGGCCGCGATTTGAGCGGCACGAGGCAAACCTAGCGCGCCGAGAGCTTTCAAAAAATACGTGCAATGCGGCACAGGCTGTTCTAACAAATAGATCAATGAACAGAACCCAGCTCGCCCAACTCGCCGTTCTCGCCACTGTCGCCGAGCACCGCAGCTTCCGCGCCGCCGCCAAGGAGCTGGAGATCGCGCCCTCGGCCGTCAGCCACGCCGTCTCCAGCCTTGAGGAGAGCCTGGGCATCCGGCTTCTGGCGCGCACGACGCGCAGCGTGGCGCCGACGGAGGAGGGGAGGCTGCTCTTGCAGCGGCTGAAGCCGGCGCTGGACGAGATCGGCATCGCGCTCGAAGCCGTCAGCGAGGCGGGAGGACGGCCGGCCGGCACGCTGCGGGTGACCGCACCGCGCTTTGCCTCCGATATCCTGCTCGCGCCGCGCCTAGGCGAATTCCTCAACCGCTATCCCGATATCACGCTCGAAATCGCCAACGAGGATGGCTTCATCGACATCGTCCGCGAGGGCTTTGACGCCGGCATCCGGCTGGAGGAAAGCCTCGAGGCTGACATGATCGCGGTGCGTGCCTCGCCGAACCTCACGACCGTGATCGCCGGCTCGCCAGATTATTTCAAACGCCACCCCAAACCGCTGCATCCCTCCGACCTCGTCGACCACCGCTGCATCAAGCGGCGCTTCACCAATGGCACGATCTACCGCTGGGAGTTCGAGAAGGACGGCCGCGAACTGGTGGTGCCCGTGGATGGCCCGCTGATCGTCAGCGAGGACAGGCTGGCGCTGATCGCGGCGCTGAACGGCGTCGGCCTCGCCTATCTCTTCGACCTGCGCGTCGAAGACGAGCTTGCAAGCGGCAATCTGGTGCGGGTCCTGGAGGATTGGTGCGCGCCCTATCCGGGCCCGTTCATCTACTATCCAAGCCGCCGCCAGATGCGCCCGGCCTTGCGCGCCTTCATCGATTTCTTCCGTTACACGGGGTGAGGCGGGAGCGGCCGATCATGGCGCTCCCGCCTGCGCCGCCGGTCAGGCCGCGGCCTTCTGGTTGGCCGCCGAGGTTGCGAGCTTCGACAAGGTCTTGTCGGTTGCGGCTTCTTCCTGCAGCGTCTGGTCGAGCAGCGTCACCACGTCCTTCTTGCCGAGCGTCTGCGCCCAGGTCTTCAGCGTGCCGTAGCGGGCCATCTCGTAATGCTCGACGGCCTGCGCCGAGGAGATCAGCCCGGCATCGATAGCCGGCGAACCCTTGAATTCCTCGATGATCTCTTCGCCTTCCGCGATGATCCCCTGGATCGCCTCGCAGGTCTTGCCCTGCGCCCGCTTGCCGATCAGCTCAAACACCTGCTGCAGCCGGTCGACATGGCCTTCCGTCTGTTCCTTGTGCGTCATGAATCCGGCTTTCAGCTCTTCCGATTGCGCCGCACGCGCCATTTTCGGCAGCGCCTTGAGGATCTGTTTTTCCGCGTAGTAGATGTCCTTGAGCGTATCGTAGAACAGATCGTCGAGGTTCTTTTCCTTTGCCATGTCCCTTGTCCTTTGTCCCTGGCTCGTGGAAGCCGCGTCATGCGGCTTCGCAGGGAGAAGCTGGACGAAGGCTAATGGTTCCGATCATTTCGGGTGGCCATTTGCGGCCGATGCTGCAAACTTGCCGTCAGCAGGGCAGGGAGGTCGCTTATGAAAAAGCCGGGATCAATGAAAGCATTGGAGGATTTGGGTCGGGCGAGGCTGTCGAAGAATTTCTTCCTGCGCGATTTCCTGCATTCCGAGATCGCCGATTTCTATCGCATCCCGAATATCCCCGACGATCCGGACCTTGCCATAGAGACCGGCAGAAGGCTGTGCGAGGAGCTGCTGGAACCCCTGCAGGAGACCTTCGGCCGCCTGCACATCCGCTCCGGCTACCGCTCGCCCGAGGTCAATCGCTTCGGTAACCAGAACAAGCTCAACTGCTCCACCAACGCCGCTACAGCAGCCCACCACATCTGGGACATGCGCGATGCCGATGGCTACATGGGGGCTGCCGCCTGCGTCGTCGTTCCCTGGGTGGTCGATCGCTATCACGCGCTGGAAGACTGGCAGCGGCTCGCCTGGTGGATCCACGACCACCTGCCCTATGCCTCGCTCTGCTTCTTCCCGAAATTATGGGCCTTCAACATCCAGTGGCATGAGCGCCCGCGCCGGGTGATCCAGAGCTACATCAGCCCGCGCGGAATCTTGACAAAGCCGGGGATGGAGAATTGGGAGGGTGATCATTCGCAGTGGTATGAGGGTTTTCCGCCGTTGCGGGGTGTTTGAGGGTGAATTGTCCGCGGGAGGGCGATCCACCCACGTTGAGCGAGTCGAGGCGTGCTTAGATGCTCGGGACGAGCCCGAGCATGACGTCGAGAATGGGGCGCTCGCCCACCAACCATAAGGGCGTGCCTCCGATTCTCCCCTCAGGCACCGGCCTTGTCGAGCAGCGCCATCGCCTCGTCGCTGAGCGCAAGCGTCGCCGATTTCGTCAGGCTGTCGAGCTGCGACAGGCTGGTGGCGCTGGCGATCGGGGCGGTGACGCCCTTCTTGCGCAGCAGCCAGGCAAGCGCGATCTCGGCGGGCTTGGCGCCGGTCTCGGTGGCCACCGTGTCGAGCGCCGCGAGGATCTTCAGGCCCTTGTCGTCGAGATAGCCGGCTGCCTTGCCGCCGCGTGCCTTGCCTTCGGTGTCGGCCTTGCTGCGGTACTTGCCCGACAGGAAGCCAGCCGCGAGGCTGAAATAGGTGATGACGCCGATATCCTCTTTCACGCAGAGATCGGCCAACGGTCCCTCGAAGGGGGCACGGTCGTAGAGGTTATATTCCGGCTGGATCACGTCATAGCGCGGCAGGCCGGCCTTTTCGGCGGCGTCGAAGGAGGCCTGCAGCTGCGTGGCGTCGAGGTTGGAGCATCCGATGGCGCGGATCTTGCCCTGCTGCTTCAGCTTGGCGAAGGCGCCCAGCGTTTCCTCGTAGGGCGTCTCTGCATCCGGCCAGTGCGAGAGGTAGAGGTCGATATAATCGGTCTGCAGCCGCTTCAGCGACGCCTCGACGGCCTCGAGGATATACTGCTCCTTCAGCCCCTTCTTGCCGGGACCCATTTCCGAGCCGACCTTGGTGATGATCACGGCCTTGTCGCGGGCGACCTTGTTCTGCTTCAGCCACTTGCCGATGATCTCTTCGCTATCGCCGCCCTTGTTGCCCGGCACCCAGGCCGAATAGACATCCGCCGTGTCGATGGTGTTGAAGCCGGCGTCGAAGAAGGCGTCGAGGATGTTGAAAGAGGTTTTCTCGTCGGCCGTCCAGCCAAACACATTGCCGCCGAACACGATCGGCGCGACCGAAAGGCCGGTTTTTCCAAGGCGACGCAATTCCATGAGATACTCCTGAAATCTTCAATCTATTGAAATTCGGACCGCGGCAGGACGCCGCTGCGATGTAACCTAGTGCGCATCCGGGCGGATGAAAACCTGCGCCGCGGCCAGCGCCGCGAATTGTGATCGCGCCATTGCGCCGCAGCCCGGCCGTCTCTAATCTCCCCTCAAAATCAGTAGAGGAGAGGAAATGACCATGCTGCGCTTCGGTATCATGTCGACCGCCAAGATCGGCCGCGAGCTCGTGGTTCCGGCCATCCAGGATGCGGAAAACTGCGTCGTCACGGCAATTGCCAGCCGCGATTTGTCCAAGGCGAGAGAGATGGCAGACCGTTTCTCGGTGCCGCACGCCTTCGGCTCCTACGAGGAAATGCTGGCCTCCGACAAGATCGACGCCGTCTATATCCCGCTGCCGACCGCCCAGCATGTCGAGTGGACGATCAAGGCGGCCGATGCCGGCAAGCACGTGCTTTGCGAAAAGCCGATCGCGCTGAAGGCAGACGAGATCGACAGCCTGATCGCCGCCCGCGACCGCAACAAGGTGCTGGTGACCGAGGCCTACATGGTCACCTACGCCCCGGTCTGGCTGAAGGTGCGCCAGCTGATCAAGGACGGCGCCATCGGTACGCTGCTGCATGTGCAGGGCGCCTTCACCTACTTCAACCGCGACCCCGGCAACATGCGCAATATTCCCGCACTCGGCGGCGGCGCTCTGCCCGATATCGGCGTCTACCCGACCATCACCACCCGCTTCGTCACCGGTGAGGAGCCGCGCCGCGTGCAGGCCGTCACCCGCCGCGATCCTGATTTCGGCACCGACATCTATTCCAGCGTCAAGGCGGATTTCGGCGGCTTCGAGCTCAGCTTCTACATCTCCACTCAAATGGCGAACCGCCAGGTCATGGTGTTCCACGGCTCCGAAGGCTTCATCGAGGTGAAGTCGCCCTTCAATGCAGATCGCTGGGGTGCGGAAGAGATCGAGCTCAGCAACCGCAGCCACAACGAATCCACGGTGTTCCGCTTCCCCGACAGCCGCCAGTACAAGCGCGAGGCCGAAGCTTTCGCGCGCGCCGCCAAAGGCGAGGAGCAGGAGATCGTGTCGCTGGAGAGCTCCAGGCTCAGCCAGGCGTTCATCGACGCGATCTATCGCGCCAGCGAGAAGGACGGCTGGGAGACGGTGTGATTATTTCTCGCGGAAGACGAAGCGCGAGTAGCCGAAAAAGCTGAAGACGGTTGCCGCGGCGGTGGCAAACACCATCGCCGCCAGCGGCTGCAGGTCGGGCATCGAGAGAAGCAACGCTGAATAGAGCCCGTAATTGACCAATGCGGCGGTGATCCCGACCGAGCCGTAGCGGAACCCTTCGGCGGCGAGAGAATCTCCCGAGCGTTCGAAGGTGAAGGTTCGGTTGAAGACGAATGTCGTCACCATGGCGAGCGCGATGGCGATCACCCGGGCGATGAAAGGCCCGATCGGCGTCGTGTGCAGCAGAAGCATGAGCACGCCGGCATCGACGATGAAGCCCAGCCCGCCGGCAATGCCGAAGCGCAGCAGTTTCTTCACGCCGCACCTGCTTGAGAGGTCTGCCGGCGAATGTCGATCTCTTCGAGCTCGGAGGCAAAGCCGTTGCCGAGAAGATGTGATGCCTCGAGCCGCATATATTCGATCCGCAGGTGCTCGGCGCGCGAGCGTGCGACCGAATCCAGGATCACGCCGGCGGTAAACATCATGAACGAGATCATCATCAGCGCCATCGACATGACCCAGGTCGGCATGCGGCTGACGAGGCCGGTCGCGAAATATTCCGCCAGAACCGGCGCCATGAAGCCGAGGCTCAGCGCCATGAACAGGCCGGTGATGATGCCGAAGAAGGCGAAGGGACGTGTTTCCTTCATCAGCATGGCGAACATCCAGAGGATCTTGGCGCCATCCTTGAAGGTCGAGAGCTTGGAATGCGAGCCCTCGGGTCGGCGGCCGTAGTCGAGCTCGAGCTCGCTGACAGGTAGCTTCAGCCGCGAGGCATGCACGGACATTTCCGTCTCGATCTCGAAGCCGGCCGAGACCGCGGGGAAGCTTTTCACGAAGCGGCGCGAAAACACCCGGTAGCCGGAGAAGATGTCGGTGAAATCCGGGCCGAAGATCGTGCGGTACAAGATGTTGAAGATGCGGTTGCCGAAGGCGTGGCCCTGGCGGCCAGCGTCGTCGTGCACGCCGCGGCGTGTGCCGACAACCATGTCGGCGCGCTCCGAGAGCAGCGTGCGGATGAGCTCCTCGGCGTCTTCAGGCGCATAGGTGCCGTCGCCATCGGCCATGATGTAGATGTCGGCGTCGATATCGGCAAACATGCGGCGCACCACATGGCCCTTGCCCTGGCGCCTTTCGCGCACGACATGGGCGCCCGCCAGCATGGCGTGGAGCGCAGTGCCGTCGGTGGAGTTGTTGTCGTAGACATGGATTGCCGCATCCGGCAGCGTCGCCTTGAAGCCGCGCACGACAGCGCCGATCGTCGCCGCCTCGTTGTAGCAGGGAAGCAAAACGGCAACGCCCAGATTGTCGACACGCGATCCGGTCATGATCACACCCATCAGGAGAAACTTGCGGCAAGTCTAAAGCAGGGCCGTTAACAAGTGCCTATGACGAGAGCGAAGGTCACTGATGGGGCCGCGAAGATACGTCCGCGCCGCTACTTTACGCTTTCTTGATACGCGCATCGTAAAGTCGCGCCGCAATCAATGACGAGATCTGCTTCATGGCGACTGTTGCCCCGATGACTGGTGAACCAACATCCATGTCCCTCCGCGAAAGGCTGCAATTGCAGGCGGCGCGGCTCTGGCCTTCCGTTTTCTTCTACAGCGTGCTGCTGATCATCGCGATCGTCGCGCTCCGTCTGCCGAACGCCAAGGACTATGTCGGCGCCGACAATGACGATGTCATGCGCCTCGTCGAGGTTCGCGATTTCCTGAACGGACAGGGCTGGTTCGATCTCATGCAGTACCGCATGGGCCTGGGCAACGGCACGCTGATGCACTGGTCCCGGCTGATCGACCTTCCGATCGCCACGCTGATCAAGTTCTTCTCGCTCTTCCTGCCGGAGCAGCGGGCAGAAGCTGCCGCATTGCTCGTCTGGCCGCTCTCGCTCGTCATTCCGAGCCTCTGGGGCATGGGCCTTGCCGGCCGGCGCGTCGGCGGCGTGTTCGGCATGCATATCGCGCTGGGGTTCACGGTCTTCCTGCTGCTTGCCAGCAACCGCTTCCTGCCTGGCTCCATCGATCATCACAATGTCCAGTTTGCCCTGGTCGCGATCATGACGGCCATGCTGCTCGATGAAGACTATCGGCCGCTGAGCTACGCGATCGCTGGCTTTTCCGCCGCGCTGGCGATTGCGATTGGCGCCGAGACCACGCCCTTCGTCGCCGGCGTCTGCCTCGTCGTTTCGCTGGCCTGGGCCTGGGAAGGAAAGCCCTTCGCGCCCGCCGCCAAGGCATTTGGCCTGACGCTCGCTCTGTCGATCAGCCTGTTCTTCTTCGGCACGGTACCGCCGAGGCTTTACCCGGCCGTCACCTGCGACAACCTCTCGCTCGGCTATTACAGCCTGGCGACCATCGGCGGCGGTCTGCTCCTGTTTGCCGCCGCTTTTGCCAGCGGCCTCGGCCGCGGCTTGCGCTTCGTGGTCCTTGCGGGCGTGGGGGCCGGCGTGCTCGCATCGGCGCTGATCATCGCGCCGCAATGCCTGCGCAATCCGCTCGCCGATCTCGACCCGATGCTGATCGATCTCTGGCTCAACAATGTCCAGGAAGCGCAGTCGATCTTTGGCGCAATGCGGCAGGATCCGTATACGCTCGGCTTCTTCTACGCGACGGGCCTGTTTGGCATCGCCGTCTGCGTCTTCCGGCTTTTCCATGCCGATCGTGTTCGTATCCATCTCATCCTGCTCTGCCTGCTCGGCATCAGCTTCGGGATTTCGCTTGTCCAGGTTCGCGGCTCGACCTTCGCCAACCAGCTGGCTGTTTTCCCGCTGGCGCTGCTGATCATCGACATGCGCCGCGTCTCAAATGCCGACAGCGAAAATGGCGCCGCCGCGCTGAGCTATATCCTGACCGTACTCCTGAGCGTTGCCTCGGTCTGGGGGCTGGTCGGCGGCTTCATCGGCTCGCGTCTGGACAACAACCAGGCCGAATTGGCCGAGGCCAAGGAGAAGCTCACCTGCGCCTCGCCCGAGGTGGTCGCGCCGCTGGCGTCGATCCCGCCGGGCCTCGTCTCAGCACCGTCGGACATGGGCGTCCATATCCTGCGCTTCACGCAGAACCGTATCCTCTCCGCGCCGTACCACCGCAACCAGGGCGGCATGCTCACCGAGCTGCATATCGGTCTCGCGACGCCTGCGGATGCGGAAGCCTTCATCCGCGGCACCGGCGTAACGACGCTCGCCTTCTGCCCCGATTTCGCGCAGACGCGCGAGATCGCCAAGATGAAGCCGGATGGTCTCTACGCACAGCTGGAAAAGGGTAACGTGCCGTCATACCTGCAGCCGCTGCCGAAGCAGGAGGGCTCGCCGGTGCAGTTCTTCCGCTACGTGCCTAGCGGATCGTGACTATCGGTGGATCGTGACGGAAGTTAAACGAGGCGCGCTCTCTTGCGGGCGCGCCCGATCAGGTGCAGCCCGACGAGGCAGGCGAGCAGGCTGATATTGTAGAAGAGGATGGCGACGGCGAGATCGATGATCGAGGTCGGCGCGAAAAGCGCCGCACAGATATAGCTTCCGCAGATGAGCAAGCCCACGAGAACCATGGAAAAGATGTTGCGCATCGGCGCTGTTGCGATGCCAATTGCTGTTGCGGTCAGAGCAATCATCAGGGTCTCCCGAATCACCTCACTATACGTCCGCTGGCTTTGACGAACAATTAACGCATCGGCAACATTCGCGGTTCCGTATGTATCGCCGTTCGACATTCAGACGAGACCGATGAGGCCGCTTGCCGTGGTGCCCGATGCACGCACGCGCGACACCCGCAGCGGCAAAAGCATGCCGTCGGCTACGCCCTCGAAGGTCAGCAATGCGCCGGACGCCATCTCCACCACAAGGCTGCCGCCGCCGCCTACATAGAGCGCGCGCGTGGTTTCGGGCAGCGCCAGCGTGTCGTCGGGCGTGATCGGAAAGCCGGTGCTGGCCGGGCCTGTGAGCGAGGGTGTGTGGGATGCAAAGCGATCGGACATGGGGAGCTCCTTGGTTTCCTGCCGCAATGATGGTGCCGCCATGCAAAACGGGGAAAATCGCGCGCTGGCTTCAGACGTCGTGCTGTCTTGCCGATCCATCAAGCTATTGAAACAGCGCGCTTGTTTTCGTTGAGACGCAGCATCGAACAGCGCCGACGAACGAAAAACCTCCCCGCGCACGGGGCTGCCTTTGCGCTCTTCTTCGGCTAGAACAGCCTTATGAGCAGCTTCTTCGACAATGATTCGCCGAGCAATCTCACCGAATATTCGGTGTCGGAACTCTCGGGTTCGATCAAGCGGACCGTCGAGACGGCTTTCGATCAGGTGCGCGTGCGCGGCGAGATCTCCGGCTATCGCGGCCCGCACTCGTCGGGACACGCCTATTTCTCGCTGAAGGACGATCGCGCCCGCATTGACGCCGTGGTCTGGAAGACGAGCTTTTCGCGCCTCAAAGTCCGCCCCGAAGAGGGAATGGAAGTGATCGCAACAGGCAAGATCACCACTTTCCCGGGCTCTTCCAAATATCAGATCGTCATCGAGACGCTGGAGCCGGCCGGCGCCGGCGCGCTGATGGCGCTGATCGAGGAGCGCAAGCGCAAGCTTGGCGCCGAGGGTCTGTTCGATCCCGCCCGCAAGCGGCCGCTGCCCTTCATGCCCCGGGTGATCGGTGTGGTAACCTCGCCGACAGGCGCCGTCATCCGCGATATCCTGCATCGCATATCCGATCGATTCCCCGTGCATGTCGTCGTCTGGCCGGTGAAGGTGCAGGGCGAGGGTTCGGGCGAGGAGGTGGCGAACGCCATTCGCGGCTTCAACGCTTTCGAGCCCAATGGGCCGACGCCGCGTCCCGACGTGCTGATCGTCGCGCGCGGCGGCGGCAGTCTTGAGGATCTCTGGAGCTTCAACGACGAGATCGTGGTGCGCGCCGCCGCCGAAAGCCGGATCCCGCTGATCTCGGCCGTCGGCCACGAGACCGACTGGACGCTCATCGACTACGCCGCCGACGTTCGCGCCCCGACGCCGACGGGGGCCGCCGAAATGGCCGTGCCGGTCAAGGCGGAGCTTCAGGCGCAGCTCTCGGGTCTTTCCGCCCGCCTGCAGGGCAGTACGCTGAGGCAGATGGACCAGCGCCGGCAGCAGGTGCGGGCGTTGATGCGCGCACTGCCCTCGCTCGACCAGCTTCTCGCCCTCCCACGCCGCCGCTTCGACGAGGCGGCATCGGGCCTTGGCCGTGGCCTCGAGCTCAACACCTTGAACAAGCGCCGCAGCTTCGAGCGTACGGCGGCGCATCTGCGCCCCGACATGCTGTCGAACCGGATCGCCGAGCGCCGCCAGATGCTGGCTGAACGCATGACGCGGGCCGAGCGCACCGTCGAGCGGCTGATCGACCGCTCGAAATCGCGCATCGGCCGCGCCGACGCAGCACTCGCCTCTCTGCCATCGCGGCTGAAGAGCCAGACATCGCGCATGCGCGACCGTCTTGCCAATCTTTCGCGCAGCGCCGACACGGCGGTGCGCCACCAGCTGGTGCGGGCGCGCGGCGAGCTCTCGGCGCAGGAGCGCATGCTGCAATCGCTCTCCTACAAGAATGTCCTGAAGCGCGGCTATGCCGTCATTCGCGACGAGGACAATCGCCCGGTCTCAGAGGCGGCGATGTTGCACGCCGGCGCAGGCATCTCGATCGAATTCTCCGATGGCCGCATCGGCGCGATCACCACCGAGGGCGGCGAACCGCCGGCAGGCGCCAGAAAGCGCGGCAGCAAAACCTCGGAGCCGAAGGCAGCCGATCCCGCAGCACCGCCGAAGCAGGGCAGCCTGTTCTGATCCTGCGAGGCTTCTTTGCGGGCCGCGTGGGGCGATCACCAAATCGTGGTCGTGCCCTGTTTCCGGGCGTTTAAAAATTGCCGCAAAGTGCTTATCTGGATGCTGAGGCGACCACCTTTCGGTGCGTCGCGCGTTTGATATGGCCAGCCTGTCGCGGCCGCTCTGATATTTGAGACTGGAGAAATACCTTGAAAAGAATGTTGCCCGCTCTTCTGATGGTCGGCGCCCTTGCCGGTGCGCTCTCCGGCGCATTGCCTGCCGCGCCGGCGCTGGCGGGCCAGTCGAAAGTGTCCGAGTTCATCTTCGGCAAGGCTTACAACGACAGCGTCACCGCCATCCGCATCACCTCGCTCTCACAGCGCGAGCAATCCCTGCCGCTCTCGCTGCGCCACCCCATGCCATCAGGCATCCGCGAGGCGCAGGCAACCGTCAGCGCCGACAGGCACCTGATGCAGGCGGTCGCCGATCGCGGCATCGCGCTGAAGAATGTCATCCAGGTGCAGCGGGCGCTGAACGGCGGCCACGTGATCTACTACCGCTGATCACCAAGCGAGGGCGGCGTTTTATTCGAACGCCGCCAGAAACTTCCGAAGCAGCGCATCGAGCGCTGCCTTCTCGTCGTGATCGAGCGTCTCCGTCAGCCGTTGCTGGTTGGCGACATGCGCGCCGACAGCCTCGTCGACGAGATCGAGCCCCTTGCCGGTCAGCGCGATCAGGACGCTACGCCGGTCATGCGGATTGACAACGCGCTCCACCAGGCCAGATTTTTCCAGCTGGTCGATGCGGTTGGTCATCGTGCCCGAGCTCACCATCGTCATTTCAAGCAGATCGCCCGGCGACATCTGGTAGGGCGCGCCGCAGCGGCGCAGCGTCGCCAGCACGTCGAAGGAAGACGACGACAGGCCGTGGCTCTGCAGCACCTGCTCAACCTCGCGCCCGAGATGGGTCGCCAGCCGCTTCATGCGCCCGAGCAGGCCCATCGCCTGTGTGTCGAGATCAGGCCGCTCGTGGGCCCATTGCTGCAATATCCTGTCGACGCGGTCCATCGGCTCACTCCATGCTGAACGAGCTCTACCGCAATATGTCTTGACGTCAAGATAAATCAGCGTAGGATTACTTTATCTTGAGGTAGAGATACTTGATATGAAGAAAGATACGACATACGCCGCCGATGTGTTGGCCACCGCGCTTGCTCCCGCCATCTGGGGCAGCACTTATTTCGTCACCACCTCCTATCTTCCGCACGGCTATCCGCTGACAACAGCCATGCTCCGCGCCCTGCCGGCAGGGCTGTTGTTGCTCGCGGTCGTTCGCAGGCTGCCTCAGGGTATCTGGTGGTTTCGTGCCTTCGTGCTCGGCGCGCTGAACTTCTCGTTCTTCTGGGCAATGCTCTTCGTTTCGGCCTATCGGCTGCCCGGCGGCGTCGCCGCAACGGTCGGCGCCATCCAGCCGCTGATCGTCATCGTGCTCTCGCGCCTCGTGCTTGGCCGGCCGATCAAGGCGCTGGCGGTCGCAGCCGGTCTTGTCGGCATGGCGGGTGTTGGGCTGCTGGTGCTGACGCCGGGCGCGGCGCTTGATCCGATCGGGGTTCTCGCGGGTCTTGCCGGCGCCGTTTCCATGGCCTGCGGCACGGTGCTTACCCGCCGCTGGACGCCACCGGTATCAAGCCTCACCTTCACCGCCTGGCAGCTGACGGCGGGCGGCCTGCTGTTGGTGCCGCTGGCGCTGATCGCCGAGCCCGCTCTGCCGCCGCCGACGCTCGAAAACGTGCTCGGCATGGCCTGGCTCGGCCTGATCGGCGCGGCGCTGACATATATTCTGTGGTTTCGCGGCCTCGCCCGCATCGAGCCGTCTGCAGCATCCTCGCTGGGCTTCTTGAGCCCCGTCGTTGCCACTCTTCTAGGCTGGCTGGCGCTCGGCCAGGTGCTGACGCCCGCCCAGCTTTGCGGTTTCGCAATGGTGCTGGCGAGCGTCTGGTTCAGTCAGCGGGTTTCGATGCCCGCCAGATTGGACGCCAAATCGGCTATCGAGTCGGCTGTTACGCCCACTCGCCCTGCCGCATGACGGGAACCTTCGAGCCATCGGCTCTGATACCGTCGATATCGACCTTGTCGGAGCCGATCATCCAGTCGATGTGGATCAGGCTGGAATTGCCGCCCTGCGCCTTGATCTGATCCTGGCTGAGGTTGGCGCCATCGAGGAAGCACTTGGAATAGCACTGGCCGAGCGCGATGTGGCACGAGGCGTTTTCGTCGAACAGCGTGTTGTAGAACAGGATGCCGCTGGCCGAGATCGGCGAGGAATGCGGCACCAGCGCCACTTCGCCGAGCCGGCGCGCGCCTTCGTCCGTATCTAGCACCTTGTTCAGCACCTCTTCACCGCGCGACGCCTTCGCCTCGACGATCCGGCCGCCCTCGAATTTCACGCGGATATTGTCGATCAGCGTGCCCTGGTGCGACAGCGGCTTGGTGCTCGACACGTAACCCTCGACACGCAACGCATGTGGCGTCGTGAACACCTCTTCGGTCGGGATGTTCGGGTTGCAGGTGATGCCGTTCTTGGCGGTCGACGCGCCGCCGTGCCACTCGTGGCCATCGGCAAGCCCGACCGTCAGGTCCGTGCCCGGGCCGGTGAAATGCAGGGCCGAAAAACGCTCGCCGTTCAGCCAGCTGGAGCGCTTGCGGAGGTTGGCATTATGCTCCGCCCAGGCCGCGATCGGGTCTTCGACGTCGACGCGCGAGGCGGCGAAGATCGCCTTGGCGAGCCTGGCGACCGCGATCGGCTCGGGATCATTGGGGAACACCAGCTTTGCCCAGGCCGGGTTCGGATAGGAGACGATGTTCCAGTTGATGTCGAAATTGGAGATCTTCTCGAGCGCCGGCTTGTAGGCCGTCGACATCGCCCGGTTGGCGCGGCCGACCTTGGCGGGGTCCTGCTCGGAAAGCATCATCGGATTGTCGCCGGCAACAGCAAGCCGCGCCGCCCCGTTCGCATAGGCCTTCGCCATGCCCTCGTAGAGCCAGCTGGACGCCCGGTCGAAGCTCGCATCATTGGCATATTGATAGCGCGCCAGCGTCGATTCCTCGTCGGAATAAAAGGCGCTGACCAGGCCCGCACCCGCCATATAGGCATGCTTGGTGATCTGCCGCACCAGCGGCAGCGCCACGACAGGCGCGGTGATCACGAGATCCTGGCCGCTCTGAAGCTGCAGCCCGACCTTGACGGCGACTTCAGCGAGCTTGTCGAGCTTGATGGGGTCCACGGCGTTATCGCCCTGCGGCATGTAGTTCATGATCGATCACCTTCTGAAACGAACGGACAGGTCATCAGACTTAGATCCCTTTGCGGCGAAATTGAAGCTTGCGGCCCTTGCCAATTTCAACCGTGCATATTCAGATGTCCCAAGGGGACATCGGGCAAGTGGGGAGCGGATGAGACAGCTGATGGGGATACTGGCCGCGGCGGGCCTCGCCCTGCCGGCAGCGGCAGTCGCTGGCGAACTCGGCATGACCATGTTCGGCCACAAGGTCGAGGTCGTGAAGCAGGATGACGAGCTTGCCTTGACGGTCGATGGCAGCAGGCTGCTGGCCAATGCCTATCTGATGATCGAGGAAATGGCGGTCGTCGGCAATGTCCCGGTTGCCATCGGCTCCTCGTCCAATGGCGGCAATGCCTGCCCGGGCGATCGTTTCGTGCTGTCCTTTTCACCGGGCGCCGTTCCGCGTCTCGACGGGCAGCCGGACGATTGCGTCGGACTGGAGGTCGAAAACAAGGGCGATCATCTGCTGTTTTTCTCGCAGCCGATCCCCGGCCGCGCCGGCGTGCAGTGGTCCTGGACTGCGCCGGACGGCTTCAAGCCATTGGCCGACGTCGCCTTCACGCCCAATGCCGCAACGGGCTGGGACGCGCTGCGCGATCACAAGGCGGCGCATCCGGCGGAACTCTTCTCCAACGCGGCGGTGGCAAAGGAAATATACGCTCTTCTGGGTGCCGACAAGGAACAGTATGAGCGCAGCATCACCGGCGTCGGCAGCGGCAGTTTCGATGGCGACGTCTTCACCGGCATGGCCTGCACGCCGCATATGTGCACCGAAGAGGAGGCGATCCTCGTCGCTGATATCGACAGCCGCACCGTCTATCTGGCCTGGAAGCCTTTCAACAAGAAGATCATCGTTCGCCCGCCGGTCAAGCAGTGGCCGGACAAGGCGCGGGCGGCGCTGAAGGACTGGGCCGCCAAATGGAAGGGTTGAGGCTGGAACTCGCTCACGCCACCAGCGCAGCCGCCGTCGCCTTCAACACGTCGAGCGCATCCTTCGGGGCAAGCCGCACCTGCAATCCGCGCTGCCCGCCATTCATGTAGACGAGGGCCTCGCTCATCGCCGCTTCCTCGATTGCCGTCGGAACCAGCTTCTTCTGGCCGAAGGGGCTGATGCCGCCCACATGATAGCCGGTCAGGCGCTCGGCATCCGCCGGCTTCATCATGTTGGCCGACTTGCCCTTGAAGGCGGCGGCGAGCTTCTTCATGCTGACCTCGCGGTCGGAGGGGACGACGACGCAGACAGGCTTGCCGTCCACCTCGGCCATCAGCGTCTTCAACACGCGATGCGGCTCCTCGCCGATCGCTTCGGCCGCCTGTAGCCCGATGCGTTCGGCGTTCGGATCGTACTCATAGGTGTGGACGGAAAAGGCGACCTTCGCCTTTTCCAGAACCTGCGTCGCCCGCGTCGTCTTCGACATCCGATTAGCCCTTGAAGAATCCGCCATAGATCTCCGGCTTGAAGCCGACCAGAAGCTTGCCGTCAGCCTCGACAACCGGCCGCTTGATCATCGACGGTTGCTCCAGCATCAGCGCGATCGCCTTCTCGCGATCGAGGTTTTCGCGGGCGTCATCCGACAGCTTGCGGAAGGTCGTTCCGGCGCGGTTGAGCACCGTTTCCCAGCCCGCTTCCTGCGTCCACTTCTCCAGATGCGCCCGGTCGATACCGGAAGCCTTGTAGTCGTGGAAATCATAGGCGACGTCGTGCTCTTCCAGCCAGCTGCGGGCCTTCTTCATCGTGTCGCAGTTCTTGATGCCATAGATGGTGACGGTCATTCGGTTCTTCCCAATCGGTTCTAAGGCGCTCAGTTTTCCAGCGCGCCGGGCTTGCGCGCAACTTTGCTGGCCGCCCCGCAGGCGATCTTCATCAGGTCGGCGCGGCGGCGCACGAGGCGCGACGAGGTGCGGGTGACGATCAGCCCCGCCTGCGGTGCGCGCACTTCGATCGCGCCGTCGGCCACGCCCGGCCGGGTGAGGATGGTCGCGAGCAGCTCGCCTTCCTTGATCTCCTCGCCGATGTTGCGGTGGAACAGGACAGTGCCGGCCTCAGGCGCGCGGATCATCTCGATATTGTCGAGCGGCACGGCAGGGCCGGTGAAGGGCGCAAGCGTAACCTGACGGGCGATGGCGCCGCGCGCGGCGAGGAAATTGAACAGCCCCTCGGCATCCTTCTTGGCCATCTCTGGGTAGACGTCGCGCATGCCGCGGAGCTCGACGGTGACCGAGAGCTTGCCCGGCAGCCGCGTCTTCTTTTCCTGCGTTTCGTGCTTCCAGGCATAGCCGATCGCCTCTTCGAAGGCCGAGCTTTCGCCATCCGACAGGAGCACCGCTTCCATGTCGAGTGCTGCTGCGAGATCGGCCGCTTCCGGCCAGAAGGCCTCGTCGATATAGGCATATTGCAGCGATTCATCGTCGCAATGCAGGTCGATCACCAGATCCGCTTCGAGCGCCATATGCATCAGCTGCCGCTTTAGCCGGTCGACGGCATTGTAGCGGTCGAGCTCCGCCACCAGCCCGTCGCGATCCTTGACCGAGATCAGCGGGAATTCGCGGTTGAAATTGGTGCGCGTACCGAGATCGAACCGGCCCTGCAGCTCGCCGAAATGCGATTGCGCCGCACCGATGGGGTTGGCATGTGGAACGATCGTGATGTCGCTGCGGATCTCGCCGACGCTGTCGGCCGCGCGCAGTTTCTCGCAGAGGAAATGCACCAGCGCCGTTCCCGGCAGCTCGTTGGCATGCAGCGCCGCCTGGATATAGATCTTCGGCGCCTTCGGGTCGCTGCCCTTGAAGCGCAGCACCGGCAGCCGCCACTCCATTCCCGCCGTATCGCCTGAAATGATGATCTCCGGCCTATCCATCTTTGTCTCCGCTGCTGCTGTCATTGCTGCAGCAGCTTTAAGCGCGTTCCGATGCATGAGGCAAGGTGTCAGCCGCGTTCGCTGAGCGGCCAGCTTTCCACATGCTCGTAGTTCGGCTCACCCGGCCGCTTGTGCAAGAGCACGAACTCCCGCGCGGGCATGACAACAGGCGCGGCAAGCGTGGTCTTTGCCACCGTCTCGTCGGCGTAAAACAGCGTCGCATGCGGCTGAAAATCGGCTTTCACATGCGGGTCGCAGCCGATCGCATGCATCTCGATACCGATCTGGATATGCAACTGTCGCAACAGTTCCCGACCGCCATTGCCCGAGAGCACGATGGCGTTGCGCGACGCCGTTTTGAACGTCGCGACATGATCGAAGCTGAGATCGAAACGGCAGGCATCGACTTCAGATGCTGCCTGGCAGGCCGCGAAGATCATCTCGTCCTTGATCTTCTCCGCGCTGGCGACGCCATAGAGCGAAACGTGCAACCGCTCGGGCGTCATGGGCGAGAGCAGCCCGTCATGTTCCCTCTGCAAGCGCGTCTGGATCTCCAGGCACGCCTGGCGCGCGTCGGGATCCGGCAGAATCGCGAAAAACAGGGTTTCTTTGCCAAATCTTGACGATTTCGGGTGCATCGTGCGGCTTGCGAAATCGAAGGACGATTGCGTGTTCTGTTCGTGCATGACCAACCACCGGAGCATCCGCCCCGCCTCTGTCTATCCAGGGAACGCAGGGATGGTATCAGGTGAATTGAGGAAATCAAGAACAAAAGAAGAACATTCAGTATCGATGCCGGGAGTCTTGTTATGCGTATCCTGATGGCCTGCGCGGCCTTTCCGCCCTTCATCGATGGCGGCGGCCCGATTTCGGCGATGATGGTGGCCAAGCTCTTGATCGCGGCCGGTCACGAGTTGGAAGTCGTCAACGTCTCGGGCGAGGACAAGCACGAGGTCTATGACGGCGTCCCCGTGCACCGCCTGAAGACGCTGAACATTGACTGGAATTACCGCCTGCCGCGGCCGGGCTGGAAGAAGCTGATCTGGCACGCGCTGGAGAATTTCAATCCGCGCGCCTATCTCGTCATGCGCCGCGAAATCCGGCGCTTCAAGCCGGATATCGTGCTGACCGACAGCATCGAAAATATCAACGTCGCCACCTGGGCGGCGGCCAAGCGTTCAGGCGTGCCGGTCTGCCATATCCTGCGCAGTGCCTTTCTGCTCTGCTGGAAGGCCAGCATGCGGCGCGGCGACGACAATTGCGTGCGCGCCTGTTCCTCCTGCCAGGTCTCATCCTACGGCAAGAAATTCTTCTCGCGCTATGTCGATGCCGTGATCGGCGAAACCGATTTCATCATCGGCCGCCACACCGAGCATGATTATTTCCCCAATGCCAGCACCCACCGCGTGCCCGGCGCCGTCCCGCCGATTGCCCTGAGAGAACCGCGCAAGCCCCCCGAGGGACCGATGCGCTTCGGCTTCATCGGCGTGCATGATCCGGTGAAGGGCCTCGATACGCTCGCCCGCGCAGCCCATCGGCTGGTGAACGACCAGAACGTCCGCTTCGTCATCGCCGGCAGCGCCAAGAGCGATTATTCGAAGTCGCTGCCGCAGAAGTTTCCCTGCGAGAATACGAAGTTTCTAGGCTGGACCAAGCCCGAGGATTTCTTCCCTCAGATCGACGTGCTCGTGGTGCCCTCGCTCTTTCGCGAGCCCTTCGGCCGCGTGGTGATCGAGGCCTTCGCGCAAGGCGTCCCCGTCATCGGCGCCCGCTCTGGCGGCATTCCTGAATCGATCGACCCGGGCAAGGACGGCTATCTCTTCGACCCCGGCGACGACAAGGCGCTGGCCGCCGAGATCGCCTCCATGGCGGCAAAACCAGAGGCCATTCCGGCGCTGTCGCGCGCAGCGTTAGAGGCCGCACGTCGCTACGAGCCACAAAAGATCGCCGCCGGCTTCGACGCCGTCTTCGCCAAGCTGCGCCCCGATCTCGCAAAGCCGGCGCAGGAAGAAACCGAGCCCCTCCAGGCGCGCGGCTGACCGCAAATTCTCTACGCGCAAGAAACGGGTTGAATTCGTAGCCGTCAGGTACGATTTTCGGGTGAGGCCGATCTTTAGGTCGGCAAGCTTCGATATCGGGAGGCGAGACCCATGGCCCAACAAGCACAGCATTACGCCATATTCGAAACCGCGGGCGGTTTTTGCGGCATCGCATGGAACGCCATCGGCATCACCCGCTTCCAGCTGCCGACGTCAAGCGCCGACGGAACCGAACGCCTGCTTCTGCGCCGCGTCCCCGATGCCGAGCCGGCCGCCCCGACGCCTGACATTGCGGAAGCCATCGCCGCCGTAAAGCGCTACTTCGCCGGCGAGCCGATCGACTTTTCCGATCTCGCGCTCGATCTCGCCGGCCAAGACGATTTCTTCCGCGACATCTACGCCGCCGCCCGCCGCCTGCGCTGGGGCGAAACCACCACCTACGGCGCGCTCGCCAAAGAGCTTGGCCACGGCCCCGAAGCCGCCCGCGACGTCGGCCAGGCCATGGCCAAGAATCCCGTCGCCCTCATCATCCCCTGCCACCGCGTTCTCGCCGCCGGCAACAAAATCGGCGGCTTCTCGGCCCCCGGGGGCTTGGTGTCGAAGGCAAGGATGCTGGAACTGGAGGGCGTGAAGCTCGCGCCGCCGAAGCCGGTGCAGCAGTCGTTGTTTTGAGGTCAGGGTTCGCGGACGAACGGGTGGCCCGCGGCATGTGCCGCCTTGATGAACTTGCGGTCAAACGTGACCAAGGCGTCGCAATGTTGGACGCGAAGCAGATGCAGCGCATCTGCAAAGTCCATGCCTTTTTCAACGAGATCGAACGCGGCAGCGACTAGGTCTGCATCTTCGATCGTGACACTCGGCATGCCCGCGAAGATGCGCAGCGAACTCACGATGTCAGTTCGAGAAAAACCGAAGGTCGTCCTGAGAACCCAGGCCACTTCCATAACGACCGTGGCGGCAACGAAAACGCTTTGTGTATCGATAATTTCACGAGCCCGAAGCGATTGGTCAGGATGGTCGCCTGTTATGTACCGTACGACAAGGTTCGTATCGACGGCGATCATGTTTCCGGATCGCGACTACGCGCGTAGCGCGCCCGCGCTTCGGCCGCCACACCCGCGTCCATCTCTTCAAGCGTCTTGGGGTTGCCTTTGTATGCCAGGATGCCGAATGCCGAGCCCTGAGGTGTCGGCGCAAATGCAGGCGCCTGCTTGAGCAGGACGCCCTCTGGCGTTTCCTCGACGATCAAACGCGTACCGGCTTCCCAATCGCGCCGTTGGCGGATTGCCTTGGGGAGAATAACCTGCCCCTTGGTAGAGACGGTCGTGATCAGGGTTTCACTCTGCGCCATGGCTTGAATTCCAGAGGTAAGACAGATGTAGGATAGCCGCGGCCAAACGGTTTCTCAAGCGACGTTGTAGTGCGCGCTTCACCGATGCGTCCGACTTCCTGACATGAGGCAGCTCAACGCGAGCCTATGAAGTAGGCGGCAGAAGCCACATTGCCGCACATCGGTTTCCAGTTGTTCAGCGTTAGAGATTTTGCATTTTCTAGATTTGTCACACACGAAACTAGCTACCTTCGTTTGCCTCTTCGTAATAATATGAAAGACGGAGGTGAATCATGACCAATGTGGATGACATAAATTGGCGGATTCAGAGAATATCTCCTAGTGATGCTGCCAAAATGCTCAAGATCGTGTCGATGAACGGTCACATTGACAAGCCGTCGCTTCAATCCTTTGAAAAGGATATGCGGGAGGGGCGGTGGGTGTTGAACGGGTCGCCGATTATACTCGGAGCAGACGCTTCTGTACTCGACGGGAGAGCGAGGCTGCATGCTTGCGTTCGCTCGGAAAATGTCTTCGAGACGCTTGTGGTGAGCGGAATCACGAAAGATGCTTTCGAGACCATAGATTCGATAAGGAAGCGAACGCTCGCTGATGTACTTTCTATACGCAAAGAGCTCCACGGTCGGTCTCTTGGAGCCGCGTTGAGAATTCTTTGGAGCTATGAATCGCGCGTTACCCCCGGCAAGGCGAAAACGCCTGGAATAACCGCACTTCTTGCCATCCTTGAGCAACGCCCGGAGATCCGAGAGAGCGTACTGCCGGCCTTGCGAGCGATACCCATTCTGCCGCACGGCTGCGGCATCGCGCTACATCACCTTGCCGCCCGTATTAATTTAGAAAAGGCTGATCGGTTCTTCGCGGAACTTGGGGAGCCAGTATCGTCTGAGCCAAATCATCCAGTCAATCAACTTCGAAATGCTTTGCTTGGGCTCCGAGGCCAAGGTGGAGTGCGGAAGCAGACCTATATTCTGGCAATTGCCATCAAGGCATGGAACGCATTTTTTCATGGGCGGAGAATAAAGCAGCTTCGCTTTGGAGCTGAGCGTGAAACATTTCCGCGCCTGGATGCGGATTCGGGTTGGGGTCCATTAGGAGACTCAGTTCATTCCTCGAATCTGTCGTCCGTCAAGGAACGCCAATTTAGTTTGAACGTGAGATCTGTAATGGTCACGCCGGAAATGGCTGAAACCCTGTTAGCTTCGCGAGGGCCAAACAGACATGTCTCCGCTCCGGTCATCAACAAATATGCTCGGGACATGCTCGCCGGACGCTGGCTGCTAAACGGTCAAACGATCAAAATAAGCGAGGAGGGTCGCCTGCTGGACGGGCAGCATAGGCTTGAGGCCGCAAAGAAAGCGCAAGTTTCATTCCCATCTCTTATCGTTGAGGGGCTTTCAGAAGACACCTTTGCCTCCTTGGACATCGGGAGAAAACGGGCGGTCAGTGACATTTTGCGGGAAAGAGGGGAAAGCAACACGACAAGTCTCGCGTCTGCTCTCAGGTGGCTCTGGATGATAGACAACGGCGTTGTGTTGTCTGCCAATTCCGCGCCTACCAATGGAGAATTGCTTGAGCTTCTTGAGCAAAATCCTGAGATTAGAGGCAGCTTGAAACATGTCGCTTCGATGCGTGATATGATGGGTGGCGGCATAGCCGCAGCGCTTCACCAAACCTTCTCTCGAAAAGACGTCGTAAAGGCGAATGAGTTTTTCGCTCGTCTAGTCGATGGCGTTCAACTCACCGAACAAAGTCCCATCAGGCACTTGAGAGAAAGGCTTATCCGCACGCGCGCCTCACACCGATTGCGTCTTGCTGAAGCCGAACGCGTCGCTATCAGCGTGAAGGCTTGGAATGCATATCGCGAGTCTCGTCCGATGCATCTGCTGGTCTGGCGCAACCGTGGAGCCGGACGCGAACCCCTCCCTGCCGTGATGTGAGGCTCCATGTCAAAAAAGAACGCGCACCAAAATACCCGCCTCGACGAGGAGAAACTGGCGTTCCTGTGCAGCGTGGCAGGAGCCATGAAAACCGACCGCTCCGACGTTACCCGAAAGATGATCGAGTTCTTGCAGCGGCTGGGAGTTGAAAAGGCGGTGGATTTCCTAAAGAACGGCAGGAAATCTGGTCCATCCTCATCATAACACCAAACAAAAATGCCGCCAGACGCATCACGCCGGCGGCATCCTTGTCAGCACGAGGCAATCAGCCTCAAACCCTCATTCCCACTCGATCGTGCCCGGCGGCTTGCTGGTCACGTCATACACCACGCGGTTGATCCCGCGCACTTCGTTGATGATGCGGGTGGCGGCGCGGCCGAGGAATTCCATGTCGTAGTGGTAGAAATCCGCCGTCATGCCGTCGACCGAGGTGACGGCGCGGAGCGCACAGACGAATTCGTAGGTGCGGCCGTCGCCCATGACGCCGACGGTCTGGACCGGGAGCAGCACGGCGAAAGCCTGCCAGATCGCGTCGTAGAGACCGGCCTTGCGGATTTCGTCGAGATAGATGGCGTCTGCTTCGCGCAGGATCTCCAGCTTTTCGCGGGTGATGCCACCCGGGCAGCGGATCGCGAGGCCGGGGCCTGGGAAGGGGTGGCGGCCGATGAAGCTATCGGGCAGGCCAAGCTCCTTGCCGAGCACGCGCACTTCGTCCTTGAAGAGCTCGCGCAGCGGCTCGACGAGCTGCATGTTCATACGTTCAGGCAGGCCGCCGACATTGTGGTGCGACTTGATCGTCACCGACGGGCCGCCGGTGAAGGAAACGCTTTCGATGACGTCGGGATAGAGCGTTCCCTGGCCGAGGAAGTCGGCGCCGCCGAGCTTCTTGGCCTCTTCCTCGAAGGTCTCGATGAACAGGCGGCCGATGATCTTGCGCTTGGTCTCCGGGTCGGAAACGCCTTCGAGCTCGCCGATGAACTTGTCGGCCGCATCGACGTGGATCAGGTGAAGATTGTAATGTTCGCGGAACATGGCGACGACATTGGCCGCCTCGTCCTTGCGCATCAGGCCGTGGTCGACGAGCACGCAGGTGAGCTTGTCGCCGATCGCTTCGTGGATCAGGAGTGCCGCAACCGAGCTGTCGACGCCGCCGGAGAGAGCGCAGAGCACGCGCTTGTCGCCGACCTGCTTGCGGATCTCTTCGACCGCCTTCTGGCGGTAGGCAGACATCGACCAGTCGCCCTTGATGCCGGCGATGTTGTGAATGAAGTTGCCGATCAGCTTGGCGCCATCGGGCGTGTGCACCACTTCGGGGTGGAACTGCACGCCGTAATATTTGCGCTTCTCGTCGGCGATGAAGGCGTAGGGCGCGTTCGGCGAGGTGGCGACGACCTTGAAGCCTTCGGGAAGGGCGGTGACGCGGTCGCCGTGGCTCATCCAGACCTGGTGGCGGGAGCCCTTAGACCAGAGGCCTTCGAACAATGCGCTGTCTTCGTCGACCTCGAGGAAGGCGCGGCCGAATTCGCGGTGATGGCCGCTCTCGACCTTGCCGCCGAGCTGCATGCACATCGTCTGCTGGCCGTAGCAGATGCCGAAAACGGGCAGGCCGCTGTCGAAGATGATCTGGGGCGCGCGGGGCGATCCCTCATCGACCGTCGAGGCCGGGCTGCCGGACAGGATCACGGCTTTCGGCTTCAGGCTCTTGAAGCCTTCTTCGGCGGACTGGAAGGGAACGATCTCGCAGTAGACGCCCGCTTCGCGCACGCGGCGCGCGATCAGCTGGGTTACCTGGCTGCCGAAATCGACGATGAGAACGCTGTCGGGATGTGCTGTCTGGGTCATGGCGAGCCTTTAATGAAAAGCACCCGGTCTTGCAATGCGGGAAATCCGCCGCCGCGGGATTTTATTGCATCGATTGTCCCGCTTTCGCAGGGCCTGGAGGCGTTTCTTGGGCATCGAAAGCGCTAGAACCAGAATACCCCATCTTCCAGCGCGGTGAACAGGCTGTCGGTGGCATCCGATAGCTTGCGGTCGATCACATGCAGATATTCGGTCCAGCCGGAGATGTGCTGCAGCTCCTCGACCCCGTCGGAAATTCCGCGCAAGCCGATCAAGGGCAGATTGTAGGCCTGGCAGGCGCGCAGGATGGCGAAGGTCTCCATGTCCACCATGTCGGCATCGATGGAAGAATAGGCCGCGCCCGAGACCACATTGCCACCGGTCGACAGGGTCGCTTCCGCGACGCCGGGGATGCGCAGCGGCAGGTCGATCACGGCAGGCAGGTCGAGAAACGGCGTGCGTCCCTTCTCGAAGCCGAGCGGCGAGGCGTCCATGTCGCGATAGGAAACCGACGTCACCTGGTAGACCGCCGTCTGCTCGAGCTTTGCCGAGCCGGCCGAACCGAGCGAGACCACGAGTTGCGGCAGCTCTCCCTGGTGCTCGAGGGCTGAAAGCGTGCGCGTCAGCACCACGGCGGCCTCGACCGGGCCGACGCCCGTCATCAAAGGCTCGAAGCGCGAGCGCAGGAAGGGGCCGTACTCGGCCTCGGCTGCCATCACGAACAGGATGGATTTTCCCGCGACCGATTTCAGTTCGAACGTCATCCGGTAATGCCCTCTCTGCCGCGTATGATCATCATGGTGCTGGTCATCGAGGCGATCAGCTTGGCCGGGCCGTCGCTGATCGCGTAGCCGCGCCCGTCGGCGACGATGATATTGGTGCCGGGCTTGGTGATCTCGCCGCGAAACAGGAAGCGCTCGCCGCGCCCGGGCGAAAGCAGGTTCACCTTGAATTCGATCGTCAGCACCGAGGCGTCGGGGTCGATGACGCTGTAGGCGGCAAAGCCGCAGGCCGAATCCAGCACCGCCGAAATGATGCCGGCATGCAGGATGCCGTGCTGCTGCGTCAGCTTCACGTCGAACGGCAGCTCGATCTCCACCATCGCCCGCTCCACGCGGGTGAGTTCGGCGCCGATCGTGTGCAGCGCCGCCTGGCGCGAAAAATTGGTCTGGATGCGATCGCGGAAATCGCCGCTATCGGTGTTGGTCATCTGTCTGCCCTCGTGCGAGCCGGAAAGTGCCATGCGTCGCCGCGCCACACAAGCGCAATGGCGGAATGGCCGGTACGATTGTGCACTCAACGCTGACGGCGTGGCGTGCTAGATCGGGCAGGCGAGTGCAGAGACGAGGAGGGAATGGCATGCTGCAGGTGAGGCGTTACACGGCGGATGATTGCGACGACACGATCGCGATTTTTCTGGCGGCGATCCGCGAGGTGGCATCGCGCGATTACAGCCCGGCGGAAATCGAGGCCTGGGCGAAGGTCGAGGATCGCACCGCCTGGGCGGAGCGCCGCGCCAGCCGGCCAACCTTCATCGCCGAGCGTGCGGGGCACTTCATCGGCTTTTCCGATCTGGAACCCGATGGTCACCTCGACATGATGTTTGTCCATCCCGCCCATCAGGGCATCGGCGTCGCCAGCCTGCTTCTTGCGACGGTCGAGGAGGAAGCTAAAAAACAGGGCATCGGCCGCATCTTCACCGAGGCAAGCCTCACCGCGCGGCCCTTCTTCGAGCGTCGAGGCTTCAGCGTCATCGCCCGCCAGAGCGTCGAGAAACGCGGCCAGCGCCTCACCAATTTCCGAATGGCGAAATTTCTCTAGAGCCGGTCCCGCCAGGCATGGCCGGGGTGCGCTTGTCCCAGCGTGGCCTTCAGCCAGTCGCGCTCGGAAGGAGCAAGCTTCGGCAGCGCCTTGGCAAAGTCTATCTCGTCCTTGTCGCGCAGGTATTTCGCCTTGAACAACAGCACGCCCGCCGGCCTGAGATAGGGTATGCCGTCGGCGGTGGTCGCGATCATCTCGGCGCGCGGCAGCGCAATCGAGGGATCGCGCTTGTAGACCCAGCGATCCGCCGTTCCCTCCTCGATCATCATGTCGACGCGCCAGCGGCCGGCGGCGCGATCGTGGCACCATATCTGCGCGATCCCGGCGGGCGGCGCTGTATCTCCAGGCAGAGGCGAGACCACGCCGCTCCCGACAGCGTAAAAGTCCATGTCGCGGAGCGCCGCGCGAAACATCGCGACGTCGTCGCGCAGCACCGCGAACTCCAGGTCCTCGTGATCGCGTGTCTTGTCTCCATGCCATAGATCGAGCGCCCAGCCGCCGACCACGCACCATGGCTTCGCAATCCCGCCGAGTCGCAAGGCGAGTTCCGTAGGCTGCCAGGCGTCCCATGCGCCGTGATCGGGGGTCGGTCGTGTCTCCATGCGGCCCGTGTTAGCGGCGTGCGGCATCAAGGGCAATCTCAGTTGAGATAGACGATAGAGGCGTTGAGCAGCGTCGCGAAGGAAACCCAGGCGAGGTAGGGCAGGAAGAGCAGCGCCGCGATCCGGTCGGCATTCCAGCGGTTGAGGATGAAGGCGATGATCAGTGCCAGAAGGGCAAGGATCACCACCAGTGCTACCGCCGGCACCTGCAGGCCGAAGAAGAACGGCGACCAGAGAAAATTCGCCACCATCTGTCCCGCCCAGATCAGCATCCCCACCGAGAGATGCCCGCGCATCCAGGTGCGCGCGCCGGCAAGCCCGATCAACACGTAGAGAATGGCCCAGGCAGGGCCGAATACCCAGTTCGGTGGGTTGAAGGGCGGCTTGGCAAGCGATTGATACCATTCGCCCGGAAGATTGTTGACGCCGATCACGAGACCGCCGCCAAGCACGATCGCAACGAAAATGATGTAGGTCAGGGCTTTGCTCATGCGGCGGAGATAGGGCGCGACGGTCGCCTCGCCAGAGCCATATCGCATACGATTCAAATGATCGTGCAATGATCCCGATTGCCCGCTACGCGCTTCGGGATATGCTCGGCGAAGCAGGAAATTGGAGTGCTTCGAAATGGCCGGTATCGTGCAGTCCACACAGGCCTACGAAAGCTGGCTTCGCGGCCAACTCGGGGCCGATCTGGTCGAAGGCGACCTCCTGCGCAAGCACATGAAGATGCGATCAAGCAGCTTCTCCTTCCTGCGCGCCACCTATTGGCGCTTTTCAGAAACGATCCTCGATATCTGCCCCGACGCTGCCGCCGCGCCAAAGGTTCTGGCGATCGGTGACACGCATCTGGAAAACTTCGGCACTTGGCGCGACGTCGAGGGACGCCTCGTCTGGGGCGCCAATGATTTCGACGACGCAGCCGTCATGCCTTACGCGCTCGATCTCATCCGGCTGACGGCAAGCGCGCTCCTGGCGGTCACCGAGGGCGGCCCGCCGGCCCAGACGATCGCGGCCTCGGTGCTGGGGGGATATCTGAGGGCGTTGCAGACGCCCGCGCCCATCATTCTCGAGCGCGATCACAAATGGCTGCGCAAGGCGCTGACCCTGCCCGATAGCGAACGCCGCGCCTTCTGGGATAAATTCGCGAGCCTTGCGCCAGGCGAAAAGCCGGCGTCGTCGGCCTATGCCGAAGCGCTCGACGCGTCCTTGCCACCAGGCCATGCCGCTTACGTTCCGAAGCCGCGCACGGCGGGCACCGGTAGCCTCGGGCGTCCGCGTTTCATCGCTTACACGGATTGGCGGGGCGGGCCGGTGCTGCGCGAGGCAAAGGCCATGCTGCAATCGGCCTGGTCGCTCGCCCACGCGCCCGATGATCGCGCCATCCACGCCGTCGAGATCGCGACAGGTCAGATGCGGTCTCCCGATCCGCACTATCGGCTGATCGGCTCGGTTCTGGTGCGGCGGCTGTCGCCGAGCAGCACCAAGATCGAGATCGACGGCAATTCCGATCTGCTGCTCTCGCCGGATATGCTTGATCTGATGGGCTTCGAGATCGGCAACTGCCACGCCAATGATCCTGCGGCCGTTGACGCTATCCTGCGCGACCTCAAGGCTCGTAAGCCGGGCTGGCTGGTGGAAGACGCCAAGGCTGCGGCAGCGCAGATCGGCGCCGAGCAGAAAACATGGTCACACGCGTCGTGAGGGCGCGATCCTGACGATGTGCTGGTCCCAGGCAACGTCGCTGCGCTGACCAAGAAAATCGCCGTCATAGGAGGAAACGGCAAAGCCGCTCTTTGCAGGCGCGATGCCGGCCGCCTCGGGCACGATCTCCTCGCGCAGCACCCGGCCGCTTATGGCATCGATCGTCACCGAGGCCCCGCCCTTGGGAGACGTCACGCCCACCAGTCCGTCCTTGCGGTTGACGGCAATGGCGCCGACATAGTTGGCGAGCCTTCGGGTGGTCTCTTCGGGCAGATCGACGAAGCGCAAATCCTCGCCCTTGGCGAAGGAGCCGACCAGCGGCGGCAGATCGTTGCGGCGGCCTTCATACTGGCAGGCAAACCAGATGCGGCCGCTGTCGTCGACATCGACATGGCGCGTCGAAACCTGCGCCCATTCGGCGGGTAGCGTGTGCTTCTCGATCAGCGCGCCGGTTGTGGCATCCACGAGCGTCAGCGATGGCTGCATGTTGCCGAGGTTGAGCTTGGTGCGGCCGAAATCTGGATGCGTCTCGATCCCGCCATTGGCAATGATGAGCATGCGCCCGTCGTCGCTGACGGTCATGTCGTGCGGGCCGACGCCGTAGGTCTCGAATTCGCCGATCCGCTCGAAGCGATGGGTGGCGTCGTAGAGCCCGATCATGCCGCGATTGCCGTCGAAATCGTTCTCGCTGGCGTAAAGGATGCGCCCATCGGGCGAAAACGCGCCGTGGCCATAGAAATGCCGGTTCGCGGCGGCCGTGATCACGATCGGCTTGGCTTTTCCGTGCGGGTCGAAGATCATCGCATAGGTGCCCGGCCGCCGCGCAAAGGCGACGGTCTTGCCCGTGGCGGCGCTGAAGGCCATGCCGTGCGAGCGTGCCGGCAGAGCCACCTGATCGATGATCTCGCCGCGCTCGGAAACGGTCGCGATCGCGAAGGACCCATTGGCCTGACGCATGCCTGAGGCATAGACGGCGTCGGCGCGCTCGAGCGCCATCAGCGCGCGCGGCTGCAAGGCCGCCAGGAACGTCAGCCCGGCCGCCTTGACGAAGCTGCGCCGGTCGATTGCGGCACTCCTGATCATCGGCTCAATCGCCGTCGGAGAAGGAGAAGCCGGCCGAAAGGCCGATCGCGGCGCCATAATTGTCGCTGATCATGGTCACCAGGTCGCGGGTATCGACCAGGAGCTGATCGAGCTTTGCCTTTTCGGCATCGCTGGTCGCGACCTCGATATCGGGGTTGAGCTTCGGCACGGTCTCAAGCAGCGACTTCAGCTTGGCGTCGATCGCGTCGGCGACCGGCTTCTTGTCTGCTGGAAGCAGGTCGGCCATCTCGGCTTTCTGCCAAAGGTTGCGCAGCCCCTCCAGATTGGATGCCATCGACTTCCAGGTGTTTTTGGAGCGCCAGTAGATCGCCATCTTCGGGCGCGGCGTCGCGTCCTTGCCCTTGTAGAACTGCTCGAGGCGCTGATCGCGGACATTCTCGGCGCCGTGCACGAGAGTGCCGAGAAGCGCGGTCACGGCTTCCTTGTTGTCCATGAAATCGGCGCTCTGCGGACCCGGATGCTTCCAGCTCGCCTGGATGCCGTCAGGCTTCTCCCAGGCGGCGACGACTTCGGCGGCCTCGCGCTGGATGTTGCCCGCGACGGCCGCGCCATAGAGGCAGCGGAAACCGCTCTTCTGGTTGGTGAGGTCTTCCGATCCTGTGCCGTAGAGCACGTATTCGAGCGCCGTCAGGCCCTGCAGGGCAACGCTCTTGGAGGCGATCGCGTCGACCGTCGTATCCTTGGGATCGGCCTTGGCGATCAGCGTCTGCACCTGCCTCAGGCCCACGCCCTTGCGGTCCGGATAGAACAGGATGTGCTCGAAGAGATTGTCCTGGATGACGGGACCGACCTGCACCATTTCGATCGCCGACCAGTAGCGGATGATGTCGTCGAAGGCCGACTTCGCCTTGTCGAGGCTGCCGGGCGTGCCCTTGTCGCAGAGATCCTTCATCGCCGTGGTCAGCCGCGCCGCCGATTGCTGGGCATTGCGGTATCCCGGGCGGATCACCTCGTCGACCGCGCGCTGCATGACGGCGGGCACGGCCTCCTCGTTCAACCCGGCCGGAGCGGCAGCCTGTCCCGCCGGTGCTGGGGTCTCGCCCGCCTGCGGAGCGGCCGTCTGCGCCACGGCATTGGAGGCAAGGGCAAGCGAGAGAACCAGAGGGTACCAAAGGCGCATCAAAGAGACTCCAAAAACGTAATCAGTGCCTGCCTGTTATCCGCAGGCAGGGAGGCAAATGCGTCGCGCGACTTTTGTGCTTCGCCGCCATGCCAGAGAATGGCCTCGGTGAGGTTTCTGGCCCGGCCGTCATGAAGGAAAAAGCTATGTCCGCTGACAGTCTTGGTGAGACCTATACCCCATAGCGGCGGCGTGCGCCATTCACGTCCGCTTGCAAGTCCAACCTGTTGTCCGTCCGCCAGCCCGTCGCCCATGTCATGCAGCAGGAAGTCGGAATAGGGCCAGATCAGCTGGAAGGACTGCGCCTTGTCGAGGCTGTCGCGCCGCGTCACATACTTCGGAACATGGCAGGCCGTGCAGCCGCTTTCGTAGAAAACCTGCTTGCCCTTCAGCGTCTCGGGAAAGCTCGCCTTGCGCCGCGCCGGCACGGCCAGATTGGCGGAATAGAAGGTCACGAGGTCGAGGATCGGCCCCGGCGCTTCCTCATTTCCAAGCCGCTTCTGCACGCCTGTGGCCATCGCCTTGCACTTGGCCTGCGCCTCCGTGCAATCGCCATGCGGGTCGGGCTGGTCAGGGGTGGAGATGCCGATGTCGTTCAGGAAGGCATCGGCGCTCTGGTCGCGCACGCTGGCGTTCTGCGCCTTCCAGCCGAAGCGGCCAAGCGCGGGTTTTCCAGTGCGGTGGTCGCGCACGATCGCCGCCTTGCCTCGAATGCCGTCGCCGTCCTTGTCGTCCGGATCGGCATGCGCGAGGATGTCGGCCTCGGGAATGGCCTCGATCAGCCCCAGCCCGATCATCGCCGGCGCCACGCGTGGCGAGATCGTCGTTGACGGGTCGAGCGGCCCATAGCCGAGGTCGTCGATCGCGTAGCGCGGCCGCCGCAGCAACACGGTCTCGCCGCCGGCAAGCGTCACCGGCTCTTCGGTGTAGCTGACCGCCATCTTCCCCTCGGCGGGAAGGCCAGATACCGCGCGGTCCTGCAATTGGTGGCCGTAGACGGGATCTGGGAAGTTGATGGTCTCGGCATTGGCGACGGCGCGCTCCTCGTCGGGCGTCTTGGCCGTCCGCGCCAGTCGGAGAAACATCGAGCTGGTGCTGGCGTCGGGCTCCGGCTTGCCGCGCCCGTCGTTGAGGTGGCAGTTCATGCAGGAGCGCGCGTTGAACAGCGGCCCCAGCCCGTCGGAGGCCTGCGTCGAGGAGGGGGCGGAGACCCAGAGCTTCTTGAAGAGCGCATTGCCGAGCTTGAACGGCTGCTCCTCCTCGAAAGGGATGTTCGCGGAGATATGCGAGAAGGAATTGCGCGTCACCGGATCGATCGACGTCGCACCGCCCGCCTGCATGGCCTCGTATGGCTCGGCCTTGGAGAAGTCGGTGGTCGGCCGCGTCACGTCGGCAACGCGCTTGGCGTCGGCTTCCGTGAGATCGGTGCGCTTGGTGGGAAGGTCGAAATTATCCGCAAGGGCGGCGGATAGGCCGGCGATCGTGGCGCAGATGGTTGCGCTGAAGAGAAGACGACGGGCCGAGAAAGGCGACATTTCGGAGTTCGGGCCGCCTCGACAGCGAAGCGGCCCGCCTTTTTACTTATTTGAAGACCGCGCCAGGATTATCCAAGCTGTCGGAACCTTCAAGCTTGACCGTGCCGAGATCAAGGGCTGCGATCACGCGCTGCACCGATTTCGTCTGGTCGACGAGGCCGTCGATGGCAGCCTGGACAACAGCGTTGCCCTTCTTGTTGCCCTCGGCGATCATCTGGTCGTACTTCTCGACGTTCTGGCCGCGCTTGGCCATGATCGCCATCGCCTTCAGCGTCGCGTCGAGCTTGCCCTGCATTTCCTTGTCGAGCTTCTTGTCCTTGGCGGCGACGAGATCGTGCAGCGACGGACCCTTCATCTTCGTACCGTCGACGCGGGTGTAGTTGCCCGTGTAGGCGGCAGCGATGCCGACAGCGTCGTTGAGGTGCGAGTTGTAGGTGTTGTCGGAGAAGCAATCATGCTCTTCTTCCGGATCGTGCAGGATCAGGCCGAGCTTCATGCGCTCGCCGGCCAGTTCGCCGTAGGAGAGCGAGCCCATGCCGGTCAGGATGGCGACGAGGCCGGCCTTCGGATCGGCTTCGACATGCTTGGTGGCTTCGCCATCCGGCTTCCAGTTGTCGGTCATTTCCTGCAGGTCGGAGACCAGCAGCGTCGATGCCGACTTCAGATATTCGGCGCGGCGGTCGCAATTGCCGTGCGTGCAATTCTTCAGGTCGTAATCGGTGGCCGGGCGGTTGCCGGCGCCTGGGCCGGTGCCGTTCAGGTCCTGGCCCCAGAGCAGGAATTCGATGGCGTGATAGCCGGTCGCGACGTTGGCTTCGACGCCGCCGGCTTCAGCCAGCGTACCGGACAGGAATTCGGGCGTCAGCTTCGAAGCGTCGACATCCTTGCCGTCGATCTTGATCGTCTTGTTGGCGATCACGTTGGCGACGTAAAGCGAGTTCTCGTCGCTCTCGGTGCCGTAGGAAGCGTCGACATAGTCGATCAGGCCTTCATCGAGCGGCCAGGCGTTGACCTTGCCTTCCCAGTCATCGACGATCGGGTTGCCGAAGCGATAGACTTCCGTCTGCTGATAGGGAACGCGAGCCTTGATCCAGGCGGCGCGGGCAGCTTCAAGCGTCTTGTCCGTCGGCTCCTTCAAGAAGGCGTCGATCGCGGCGTCGAGAGCCTTCGCCGTGGTCAGCGCGTCCTCATACTTCGCGTGGCCGACTTCGGTGTAATATTTCACAACGGCAGCAGCATCCGGGGCCGCGTAAGCGGGGATGGCGGACAAAGCGGTTGGGGCCACCGCCAGCGCCAGGGCTGCGCAGAAATTCCTGTTGAGTTTCATGGGATCCTCTCCTGTGACGGGCGTGCTTTATAAGGCCCGGCGAAAATGTCTTCGCCCAAAAGCAAACTGGTGTCAAACACTCTAGTTTGGAATGGTTTTAAGGAACGAAATCCGCCGAAAGGCCGTCAAATCGAAATCGAATTGCTTGGAAAATGGGCGATATGTGAGTAATCACTGTGCAACTGCATAAACATTGTCCGGATAGACCGCGTATGCGCCGACATCTCAAGCATTTCACCCATCGCCACGAGCCGAAGGGTACCGTCCATCTCCATCTGAAATCCGGCATCGGCGCCATGATCGGCATGGCCTCGGTTGGCGCGCTCACCGTTTTCACCGGTATTCCGCTGCTGATCGCGCCCTTCGGCGCCACGGCTGTCCTGATCTTCGGCCAGCCGAAGAGCCCGCTCGCGCAGCCGGCCAATGTCATCGGCGGCTACCTTCTGGCGGCGCTGATCGGCGGCCTGGCGGTCTTCCTGTTTCCGGGGCTCTGGTGGGTCGGCGCGATTGCCGTCGGGCTGACGATTGCCGGCATGCTGATGCTGCGCGTCACCCATCCGCCGGCGGGCGCCGTGCCGCTGGTGGCCTTCGGCTCGCATATGGGCGGGCCAATGCTGTTCCTGATCGTCGGTTTCGGCAGCGCGCTGTTGATCGCGATCGCCGTGCTGCATCACCTGATCCCGCCGCGGCATCAATATCCGCTGCGGGCCCCGCACTGATTTGGGCTCCTCTTGGAGCCCTCCATCAGCCCTTGCGCTTCATCCGGCAGAAGAAGAAGCCGTCCGTGTCGGTCGACGCGGGCGTCAGCGTAATCGTCTGGCCGTCGGACGAGCGCGGATGCGGGCTGTCCTTGCCGAACAGCTGATCCCAGCCCTCGAGCGCGCCCGCAATCTCGAATTCCGGATTGGCGGCTGTAAACGCGCGTACCTGTTCCTCGTTCTCCTGCGGCAGCACCGAGCAGGTTACGTAGATCAGTTCGCCGCCGGGGCGCACATAGGCGCTCGCTTGGCTCAGCGCGTCCTGCTGCTGGGAGGTGCGCTCGTCGAGATTCTTGGGCGTCAGGCGCCATTTCGTATCCGGGCGTCGGCGCCATGTGCCGGTTCCCGTGCAGGGCGCGTCGACCAGCACCTTGTCGCAGCGATCCTCGAGGTTCTTCAGCGCCTTCGGATTGTCGTGCACCTGGACGTTTCGGGTGCCGGCGCGCTTCAGCCGCTCGATGATCGGCGCCAGCCGCTTGCGATCGGCGTCATAGGCGTGAACCTGGCCCTTGTTGTGCATCGCCGCCGACATGGCGAGCGTCTTGCCGCCGCCGCCGGCGCAGTAGTCGAGCACCTGCTCGCTATCCTGGGGCAGCACGAGATCGGCCACGATCTGCGATCCCTCGTCCTGAACCTCGAACCAGCCTTTTTGGAACGAAAGCTCCGCTGTCACGTTGGGAAGACGGGAGGCTCCTTCGCCCGCGGCAATCCGGATGCCGTAGCGTGCGATGCTGGCCTCCTGCGCGCCTGATCTTTCGAGCGCCTTGACGGCCTTTTCGCGGGTGGCCTTCAGGATGTTCGCACGGAGATCGAGCGTCGGTCGGTCGGCGAGCGCCTGTGCTTCGCGAAGCCAGGTGTCGCCGAAGGATTTTTCGAAGGTGGGCTGTATCCACTCCGGGATATCGCCCTGGATATGGGAAGGAGCATCCTTGAGATCACGGGAGTGAAAGGCCGAAAGCGTTGCCTCGGAGAGTGCTGCCGGCGCGAACTTGTCATCGGCAAGCTCGGCGGCAAGCGTCTCGGGTGTAAAGCCCCACTGGCGGAACATGACGGCATGGGCAATCGCCGATGCGCTGTCGTCGTCCATCAGCCAGGCGTGCGAGAGGCGCATGCGAAGCGCGTCGTAGACGATGTTGCCGATCGCGGCGCGGTCGCCGGAACCGGCGAACCGATGCGCGAGCCCCCAATCCTTGAGGGCATCGGCGACAGGCCGTCTGCGGGCATCGATGTCTTCAAGAACCGAAATCGCCCCTTCGAGCCTACCGCCCAATCGCATTCACAACGCTCCTATTGCCTGGATCAATGCCGGACCCTTCAAGGGCCGGCGGCTTGTGAACGATCCGCAGGAAGCGCGACAGACGCAGCGGATGGTACACAAGTCTCAACCGCGTGGTATCCGCGATTGGCGGCAAGAGCAAGCGGTGGCTTATATCAGGCGTTAGCCGATGACTTCGTAGCAGACCTTGGCAGTGCCGGTGCTGACCATGCCGATGTTGCTGGCGGCTGCACGGGAAAGATCGAGAACGCGGCCGCGGATGAAAGGACCGCGATCGTTGATGCGGACGACGACGCTGCGGCCGTTGTTGCGGTTGGTGACCTTGACCTTGGTGCCGAAAGCGAGCGAGCGGTGCGCGGCAGTATTGATGGTCGGGTTCATGCGTTCGCCGGAAGCGGTTTTGGAGTGAAGTGCGTACCACGACGCGCCACCGCAACCATTTGCAGCAAAACCTTCCATCGGAAGGATCGTAGAACAGGCTGCTATAGTTGTGACGGCGATAATAGAACGACAAATTTTCTTCAAAACGGGGTGTCCCTCAACTGTTAAACCTACGCCTTGTGGGCGGCGGGGGCTTAAACCGGTCGAAAAGTGGCAGAAAAGTGCCCCGAGTGATCACGGAATGTTACGTTTTGAAATATATGTGATGAGCCGGCAAAATGATTCGACCCGTCGTCAAGCGGTTTCGAATGAAAAAAGCGCAATTGAATCAAGTAAAATTAGAACTTTTTTTGCGGGAAGCCGTTCACGACTCCCGCGATCACAAAAGTCACGAAAATAATTTTGCGCGGGCGTCATAATTCCCGCCCCATTTGGGCAATTTCCAAGGCTTCCGCCCAAATTTTGCGCCAAATTTTAACGAAATCTGCCTGGAGTAGGAATTTCCTACCAATTCATCTGATGCAATTTAGCGATATCAGGGGCGTCTAAGTCAGCCGCGCCAGCGCTCGTTTTGCAACAACTGCGCGAGTGATTGCGGGTAGGTGGGGAAGGCGAAGGAGAAGCCGGCGGCCTTCAGCTTGGCGTTCGAAACGCGCTTGTTCTCGCCATAGAAGGAGCGCGCCATCGGCGTCAGTTCGGCGGTCTCGAAGGCCTGTTCCGGCGGCGGCTCGACGCCCATGAGGCGGGCCGCCTCGACGATGACATCCTGCGGCGGGCCGGGGCGGTCGTCGGTCACATTATAGATGCCGCCAAGTTTGTGGTCCGAGAGAAACCGCGCGCTGGCGCCGATATCCTCGACGCGGATGCGGTTGAAAACCTGATCCTTCTTGATCAGCCGCCGCGCCGTGCCACGCGCCAGATTGACGAAGGCATTGCGGCCCGGCCCGTAGATGCCCGATAGGCGCAGCACCGCCGCGGGAATGCCGATCCGCTCGCCGATCGCAATCCACGCCGCCTCCGCCTCCAAGCGCTCCTTGGAGCGGCCCGAGACCGGAACGCACGGCGTCTCCTCGCTCACCCATTCGCCCTTGTGGTCGCCATAGACGCCGACGGTCGAGAGATAACCGATCCAGCAGAGTTCAGGCATGAGCGTCTCGATGCGCTCGCCAGCAAGCTTCAGCAGCGGATCGCCTGCCTCGCGCGGCGCGATCGATTGCACCAGATGCGTGGCCGAGCGCATGGCGTCGATAAGCGTCGCATCGAGCGTCTCGCCGTCGAAGACGAAGGCCTCGATACCCTGCGCTCTCAGCGCGGCTGCCTTCTCTACGGAGCGCGTCGTGCCGGAAACGCGAAAACCCTCGGCCATGAATGCCTTGGCGATGGCCGTGCCGGAGAAGCCGCAACCGAAAATCACAAGATGCATCACGCCGCTCCCGCCAGTCTCCATTCGTTCAGCACATCGCTGTCCGACTCATCCTGAGGCCTTTGTGCAGCAAAGCGCTTAAATTCGCCAGCCTCCATCAGCCGTGACAGCGCCCATATCGCCATGGCGCGGACGACAGGCGATGCGTCGGCGGAAAGCGAAAGGCAGGCATCGACGAACTGGCGATCGCCGGAATTGCCGGCCGCGATCAGAACGTTGCGCACGAAGCGGTCGCGGCCAATGCGCTTGACCGGAGAGCCGCTGAAGAAGCTGCGGAATGTGGGATCGTCGAGCGAAAGCAGCGTGGCGATGTCAGGCTCCTGCAAATCCTCGCGCGCCTTCAGCTTCATTTCGGAAGCAGCGCTGGCGAACTTGTTCCAGGGACAGGCGGCCAGACAGTCGTCGCAGCCATAGATGCGATTGCCGATCAGCGGCCGGATGGCGGGATCGATTGGACCCTTGTGTTCGATCGTCAGATAGGAAATGCAGCGCCGCGCGTCGATCTGGTAGGGCGCAGGAAAGGCATTCGTCGGGCAGGCGTCGAGGCAGGCCCGGCACGAGCCGCAATGATCGATCTCGGGCGGATCTATCAAGAGATCGGCCGTCGTGAACATCGAGCCGAGAAACAGCCAGGAGCCGTGCGCGCGGCTGACGAGATTGGTGTGCTTGCCCTGCCAGCCGAGCCCGGCCGCGGCCGCCAGCGGCTTCTCCATCACGGGGGCGGTATCGACAAACACTTTCACATCTTCGCCGGCGCGCGCCGCAAACCGCGTGGCGATCTCTTTCAGCCGGCCCTTGATGATGTCGTGATAATCGCGGTTGCGCGCATAGACCGAGATCGCCGCCTTGTCCGGCTTCTCAAGAATGCCGCGCGGGTCTTCCTCGGGCCCGTAGTTCATCGCGAAGACGACGACCGATTTCACGTCGCTCCACAACGTGCGTGGATCGCCGCGCCGCTCCCGCGTCTCGGCCATCCACTCCATCGTTCCGTGCCTGCCGGCATCGATGAACTCACCGAGGCGATCCTTCGCCTCGGGAATGCTGTCCGGCCGCGTGATCCGACAGAGATCGAAGCCGAGCGCCTGCGCTTCCGCCTTGACGAAGGCGGTCAAAGTCTCGCGGCGTTTGTCTTCCTTAGTCAGTGCGGATCGTTCGGGCATGAGAGGCCCCGTCAGAAATCCAGGTCGGCGTAGTGCGAAACAGGGGTCAGGCCGCGCACGCGCTCGGTGAGCAGCGGGCGGAAGGACGGGCGCGACTTGATGCGCTGGTACCATTCCTTGACGAGCGGCGATTCCGTCCAGTCGATCTCGCCGAGATAGTCGAGAATGGAGACGGAAGACGCGGCCGCCAGATCGGCATAGCTCATGCGGTCGCCCGCGAGCCACTGGCGCGAGCCGGAGAGCCACGTCAGGTACTTCATGTGCTGGCGGATATTGGCGCGCGCCGTACGCAGGATCTTCGAATCCGGTGCGCCACCGCCCTGGTCAGCCGTCATCTGCAGCTTGTAGACGCGCTCGCGCGCCAGCGGCCGGGTCACGTCGGTTTCCATCTTGACCATGAACCACTCGGTCAGCCGCCGGATTTCGGCGCGCTGGAACGGGTCTTCGGCCAAGAGCCGGCGGTCACGCTTCAGCACACCGTGCGTCTCGTCGAGATATTCGGAGATCACGGTCGACCCACAGAGCGCGCGCATGCTGTCGTCGACATAGACGGGCAGGGTGCCGGCCGGGTTGAGCGCCAGGAAATCCCGGCGCTTCTCCCAGGTCTGCTCTTCGATCAGGTCTGCCTGATAGCCATACTCCGTCAGGATCAACCGGACGAAGCGTGATGCGGATGACATGGGGTGATGATAGAGCGTGGGCATCGAGACTCGGATTTTTGGATGGCTGGGGGTGCACGTCGCATGGACGCGATGATTATAGCGCCCTAGTCATGACTCATTCGTTGAAGCTATAGAAGTTTGGCCCCTCCAACACAAGCGAGTCGGGCCGCCCGAAACCCTGACGAAGGAAATCGACCTCGCCCAAAAATCGCCGACAACCGATCAGAGGTTCTCGTCGCATCCTCGTCTGGTGAAAATTGGTGTCGTTCCCCCAGCGGCACAGCACAATTCCCGTCTGACCGAACCCCGAAACGGAGACAATTGATGGATTACATAAACGCGATAATCCTAGGCATAGTCGAAGGCATTACCGAGTTTCTACCGATTTCAAGCACCGGCCACCTCATCATTGCGGAGCAATGGCTCGGCCACCGGTCTGATCTTTTCAACATCGTCATTCAGGCGGGCGCCATCCTCGCCGTCACCATCATCTATTGGCGCCGTATCATGACGCTCCTGCTCGGCTGGCAGGATCCCGAAAACCGCTCCTATCTCTTCAAGCTCATCCTCGCCTTCCTGATCACCGCCGTCCTCGGCCTGATCGTCAAGAAGCTCGGCTTCGAGCTGCCGAGCACGGCCACCCCGATCGCCTGGGCGCTGATCATCGGCGGTATCTGGATGATGGTTGCAGAATGGCTCGCCGCCCGCCGTCCGCCGCACAAGGAGATCACCTGGCTGGTCGCCATCCTTGTCGGTATCGCGCAGGTCGTCGCCGGCGTGTTTCCGGGCACCTCGCGTTCCGCGTCCACGATCTTCGTCGCCATGCTCGCCGGCACCGGCAACCGCGCGGCCGCCACGGAATTCGCGTTCCTCGTCGGTATCCCGACGATGTATGCGGCAAGCGCCTATGAATTGCTGAAGACGTTCAAGGATGGTGGCGCGGCCAATGAAGACTGGACCGCTCTCGGCATTGCCTTCGTCGTGTCGACGATCGTTGCCTTCGTTGCCGTCAAATGGCTGCTCTCTTATATCCAGAGCAACAAGTTCACGGCCTTCGCGATCTACCGCATCATTCTCGGCGCCATCCTGCTGGGCATGGCATCGGTCGGTATGATCGCCTGATCGGGAAGCAAAGCTCCCCAACCAAAAAAGAAACCGGCGTCTTGGGGCGCCGGTTTTTCTTTTACCTGAGAGCTGCGGTTTCGCAGGGATCGACGCCGTAGGCCGGCGAGCATTCGCCCTTCACGGCAGCGACCGAACCAGGCGCCACGAAAGAACCAGCCAGAATCACCAGCGCCGCGGAAGCAAAAAGCAGCGCAATTGACCTACCCATCGAAGTAACCTTTCAAGTCGTTTGAGCGCGCCTGTTTGAGGCGCTGAGTCCAAGCACAGACGCGCGGGGTGTGTAGTCAGAGGAATGGGAAATAGCAATAAATGTTCCTGCTAAATTTCCTGTTAATTCCGCTAAACTTTTCATGCGACTTTTATGCAACGCCCGGCGGTGCATAAACCCGCAAAAGCCGATGGTTCAGCCTGTTTTTTAACCCCTGCCTCAAAACGCGCAACGCCGCCCGCGGGGTCCGCGAGCGGCGTTGTCGTTAAGAAAATCGGCGTGGATCAGGCAGCCTTGCCGGTGTTCGTATACTGGCCCTGCGGGCGGAACTGCACGAGGTAGCCATCGATGACGGAGCTTACCATGGTCGGCGCAATGCCGAGATCCCTCAGCGTCCGTCCCTCGGCTTCTGCTTCCTTGGAAACGACGTTGTCCTTCTTCAGGAGCTTCACCTGGTCGGCGGTGATCGGCGGGGCGATCAGCGGGATCATGGAGGCAACGCTGCCGATCAGCGAGGCAACGCCGAAGGGAAGCGAGACCAGCGGGTTGGTGCGCGCCGTCGACTTCAGCACCGCTTCGAGACACTGGCGGAAGGTCAGCACTTCCGGGCCGCCGAGTTCATAGATCTTGCCGCCGGCAACCTTGCCTTCGACAGCTTTGGCCACAGCCTCTGCAACATCCATGACGTAGACCGGCTGCAGCTTCGTCTTGCCGCCGCCGATCAGCGGCAGAAACGGCGCCGAGCGCGCCATGCCGGCGAACTTGTTGAAGAAGCCGTCTTCCGGACCGAACACGATCGACGGACGGTAGATGATGGCATCAGGTGCGACCGAGTGGATCGCGGCTTCCGCGCGGCCCTTGGTGCGGGCGTAGGACGAATCGGAGTTGGCGTTGGCGCCGATCGCCGAGATGTGGACGAGCTTGGCGCCGGCGCCGCGTGCGGCTTCGGCCACGGCGCGACCGCCGAACTCCTGGACGGCCTCAAACGAGTTGCGGCCGCTTTCAAACAGGATGCCGACACAGTTGACGACGTAGGACGCACCCTCGACGGCGCGATCGACCGACTGGCGGTAGCGCAGGTTGGCCTGCACGAAGGAGATCTGGCCGACATTGCCGAGCGGCTGCAGGAAGCCGGCGAGATCCGGGCGGCGCACAGCAACCCGGATGCGGTAGCCGCGCTTGGCCAGCGCGCGTACGACGTGCCTGCCAACGAAGCCGGAGCCTCCGAACACGGTGACGAGTGGCGGCAGGTTGGCAAGGGTCATGGCAGGTTCCTCGGAAGGCTGATGTGATTGGCGGGTGATCTCGTCTTAGCCCAATCAGGGTGCGACGAAAAGACCTATCGCACCACGCTTGCCACGACTTTGATCTGCCTCAAACGCCTTCGACGACAACCATTTCCGCGTCGGCCACTTCCTGGCGGATCTTGGCGGCGATCTGGTATTCAGGCGAGTTGTAGCAATCCACCGCGTGCTGCATCGAGGGGAACTCGATTACGACATTGCGCGCCCGCGCCTTGCCCTCGAGCTCGGTCAACGCGCCGCCGCGCGCGAGGAAATTGGCGCCGTATTTCTCGAAGGCCGGCTTGGCGGCGGCGACATAATCCTTGTATCGCTCGGTATCGCGCACATCCACGCGAGCGATCCAGTATCCCTTGGCCATGGTGTCTCCTCCTGGTTTATGTCGTAGGATCAGCGGTTGGCGGGCCAGAGCGCAAGCACCATCTCGTCGAGAATGGCCTTGGCCGCCTGCTCAGGTTCCGGCGCCTTGACGATCGGGCGGCCGACGACGAGGTGCGTCGAGCCGGCGCGCAGCGCATCATAGGGCGTCATCACCCGCTTCTGATCGCCGCGCTCGCTGCCGCTCGGGCGAATGCCGGGGGTAACGATCGCAATGTCGGGGCCGACGACTTCGCGCACGACAGCAGATTCTTCTGCCGAGCAGACGATGCCGCCCATGCCGGCTTCGCGCGCCTGTTCGGCGCGGCGCAGCACCAGCGAACGCGGATCGCCGCTGTAGCCGGCCTCGGTGAGGTCGGCTTCGTCCATCGAGGTCAGAACGGTGACGCCGAGCAGGCAGAGCCCCGAGCCCTTGGCGGCCTCGACGGCGGCGCGCATCGCTTTCGGATAGGCGTGCAGCGTCAGCATCGACATGCCCATCTTGGCGATGTTTTCGACGCCTGAGGCGACCGTGTTGTCGATGTCGAGCAGCTTCATGTCGAGGAAGACTTTCTTGCCGTCCCTGGCAAGATCGCGGGCGAATTCCAGACCGCCGGCAAACACCAACTGGTAGCCGATCTTGTAGAAGGAGACGGTGTCGCCGAGCGTCGCGACCATCTTCTCGGCTTCACCGAGTGTTGGAACATCCAGTCCCACGATCAACCGTTCGCGCGCGTCCATCTCACATCCATCCCTGCCAGTCTTCGATAGGCGTCCAGTCGCATGATAGGCGCCGATCCGCAAGACGGAAACAATAGAGATTGCCGCCGCCACCGGGCTGGTCGCGATCCCGCCCGATCGGCCGGCCCTCAAGGTGAAATTTCAGAAGCGTGCCGACGCCGCCGTGGCCGACGAATGCGATCGGCAGGCTGGTATCGTGCGTGGCGAGAATGCGCTCGACGTTAGCGACGATCCGCCGCTGCGCATCGATCGCCCGCTCCCATCCGTTGAAGCTCTGCTGCGGATTGGCGAAGAACCAGTCCGCCGCCTTCTCGAACTCGGGCGGAGGCAGGAAGCCGGTCGCGGACCGGTCGTTCTCGTGCATGTCCTCGACGATCTCGACGGAAACGCCGGAGGGTGCGGCCAGAATTGCGGCGGTCTCGATCGCCTTGGTCTCGTCGCTGCTGACGATACGTCGCAATTGCGACGCCCAGGGGGTATCCGCCGCCAGCCGCGCGCGTGCGGCGCCGACATCCGACAAGCCCCATTTGGGCACCGGAACGGCGGCGTCGATCTTCACTTGCGGGTGGGTGACGTAGAGACCGAACACGTCAGCCTCGGCGGTAGATCCAGAGCTGCGCCGGCGGAATGTTGCGGACGATGAAGTCGAAGTGCTGGATGTGGTAGCGCTCCGGCCGTGCGATGATCGGTGAAACCGGGCCGTAGGAAATCTGCACGAAGGGGCGTCCAGCCGGCAGCCGGTCCAGCACGCTTTCCAGCATGGCGATGCGCGCCTGCATGGGGAAGTTCAAAAGCGGCACGGCGGAAACGACGCTGTCGAATTTCTGCCCGTCCATATGGGCGAGTGTCTTGTCGAGGTTGAAGGCGTCGCCATTGATGACGTTCACGCCGGGATAGAGCCGCACCAGATGTTCGTAGAAATCGGTCGAATATTCGATGGCGACGAGGTTTTCAGGCTTCACGCCACGCTGCAGGATGGCCTTGGTGATGGCGCCGGTGCCGGGCCCGAGTTCGAGAACCGGAAGGCTGGAGTTCGGGTTGATGACGCTTGCCATCTTCTTCGCCGTGATCGACGACGTCGGCACGATCGAGCCGACTGTTTTCGGCCCTTGCATCATCCCCTTGAAAAACCGGATCTCCTCGTCGAATTTCTTGCCCAGCCGTTCCTTGAGGCGCAAGCCACCCATGCCGTTCTCCTTCGTGCAGCACATGCTGCATGCTTATGTGCAGGCAATACGGCGCTAAAACAAGGCAGAGCGTCGCAATTGACAAAGTTTGAGCGGCAAATGCGACGCGCTACACGCGCATCGGCATCAGCACGTAGAGGGCATCGTCACCGGCGGTGTCGCGAATGAGCGTCGGAGAGCCGGCATCGGCCAGAAGGAAGATCGCCTGATCACCGGAAAGCTGCGCGGTGATATCGAGCAGGTACTTGGCGTTGAAGCCGATTTCCATGGCATCGGTGTCGTATCCGACCGCCACTTCTTCCGTGGCGCTGCCCGAATCCGGGTTGTTGACGGTCAGCAGCAGTTGTCCGTCCGAAAGCGCCAGCTTCACGGCGCGGCCGCGTTCCGAAGAGATGGTCGAGACGCGGTCGACGGCCTGGGCGAAGCTCGTGCAATCGACGCGCATTTCCTTGTCGTTGCCGGTCGGGATAACGCGCTGGTAATCCGGGAAAGTGCCGTCGATCAGCTTCGAGGTCATGACGATCGAGCCGATGGAAAGACGGATCTTGGCGTCGGAAACTTCGACAGTGACCATCGCTTCCGGGTTATCGACCAGCTTCTGCAACTCGCCGACCGTCTTGCGCGGAATGATGATGCCAGGCATGCCCTCGGAGCCCGAGGGAGCGTTGACGTCGGCGCGCGCCAGGCGGTGGCCGTCGGTGGCGACCGCGCGCAGCTTCAGGTCGCCTTCGCTTTCGATCGTGTGGAAGAAGATGCCGTTCAGATAGTAGCGGGTCTCTTCCGTCGAGATCGCGAACTGGGTGCGATCGATCAACATCTTCAGATCCGTCGCCTTCAGCTTGAAGGTGTGCGTGAAGGTGCCGGCCGTCAGGTCGGGGAAGTCGGATTCCGGCAGGCACTGCAGCGAGAACTTCGAGCGGCCGGACTGAACCGTCATCGAGCCGCCATCCTGGCTGGTGGCGAGCAGAACTTCCGAGCCGTCGGAGAGCTTGCGCACGATGTCGTAGAGAAGATGGGCGGGAACCGTGGTGGCGCCGGGCTGCTCGACGTTGGCGGGCGTCGCTTCCGTCACTTCCAGATCGAGGTCGGTCGCCTTCATGTCGAGGTTCTGGCCATCGGCGCGCAGCAGGATGTTCGACAGGATCGGGATCGTGTTGCGGCGTTCAACCACGCGGTGAACGTGGTTCAGCGACTTCAAAAGGTTGGACCGCTCAATAGTAATACGCATGGGATGCTACCGCTTTCGACCGTTACTGCCCGGGCGCGCTTGAACGCGCCTGAATAATGCCTTTCCCAAAAGCTGGGATCGGAGGATTGGACGCGCAAAATGGCAGAATTTTGCGGACGAATGCAAGAGGCGCAAAGGTCGCTGCCCCAGCAATTGCCATTTTCGCTGCGGATGCTCACAGAAATCACCGTTACCGGCGAAGTCCTGCCCCTTGCCGAAGAGAAAGGTGTCGCCCATAAAGGCCGGAAGCCAGAAAGGGCAGACATATCTTGAGCAATGACGACGCGACGACAGAGGGCGGCAGGCAGCGCAGCTTCCGCCTGCACAACATGGCCGTTCCCGCCCGCCCGCAGGAGCCCGGCCTCTATCTCGTCGCGACGCCGATCGGCAATCTCGGCGACATAACGCTGCGCGCGCTGGAAACGCTGGCCGGCGCTGATGTGCTCGCCTGCGAGGACACCCGCGTCACCCGCGTGCTGCTCGATCGCTACGGCATCCAGAACCGCCCCTACGCCTATCACGAGCACAATGCCGACGAAGCTGGCCCCCGCCTGCTTGCGGCGCTCGAAGCGGGCAAGTCCGTGGCGCTGGTCTCCGATGCCGGCACGCCGCTGGTCTCCGACCCCGGTTACCGCCTCGCGCAATCGGCGATCGAAGCCGGCTATCGGGTGATCCCGATCCCTGGCGCATCGGCGCCGCTGGCGGCCCTTGTCGGCTCCGGCCTTCCGAACGATGCCTTCCTGTTCGCCGGATTTCTTCCGACCAAGGACAAGGCCCGCCGCGACCGCCTGTCTGAATTCGCCGCCACGCCGGCGACACTGATGTTCTTCGAATCCCCGCACCGCATCGGCGCCACGCTCATTGCCGCCGCCGACGTTCTCGGCGGCGATCGCCCGGCATCCGTCTGCCGCGAGCTCACCAAGAGCTACGAGGAATTCCGTCGGGGCACGCTCGCCGAACTCGCCGCTCACTATGCCGATGTCGATAATGTCAAAGGCGAGATCGTCCTCGTCATCGGCCCGGCGCCGGAGCGCGCGATCGAGGAAACGGATATCGACGCCATCCTCGCCGATCTCTCGCAGACGCTGCCGACCGCCAAGGCCGCCGCCGAGGCCGCCCGCATCACCGGCCTCCCGCGCAAGGAGCTCTACCAGCGCCTTCTCGACCGAAAGGCGGGCGATGTCAGGTAACGACGCTACGGACCCGCATCAAAAGGGTCTTCGCCGCAAGGCACTGCGTCGGGGTCATGTCTCCGAATACATCGCCGCTTTCTATCTCATCCTCAAAGGCTACCGCATCGTCGCGCTGCGCTATCGCACGCGGCTTGGCGAGATCGACATCATCGCCCGCAAGGGCGATCTGGCCGTCTTCGTCGAGGTGAAGGCGCGCCGCGACCAAGGCGCGGCCGTCGATGCCGTCTCGCATCTCGCGCAAACCCGCATCCGTGGTGCCAGCGATCTCTGGCTCTCCCGCCAGCGCGACCATGCCCGCTTGTCTCAACGCTACGACATCGTCGCCATCTTGCCCGGTCGGTGGCCGGTCCATTTGCGCGATGCGTTCTGATCGCTTTCGTTAGCTGAGTAAATTCTTCGGAATTTGTAATCGGCCCGTCACAAAACTGTTAAGGAGGTGTCACAATAGGCCTCTATTGCGTCCTCACGCCAACAACGGTGGAGAGGGTTTTTCATGTTTAAGTCGATTTCATTGGCCGCTGCTGCGGTTGCTTTGTCCGCTTCCGCGTCCTTTGCTGCAACCGAAGTGACCTGGTGGCACGCCATGGGTGGCGAGCTTGGCAAGAAGCTCGAGGAAGTTGCCCAGAAGTTCAACGACAGCCAGAGCGAATACAAGATCGTTCCCGTCTACAAGGGCACCTATCCCGAGACGCTGACGGCCGCTATCGCCGCTTTCCGCGCCGGCCAGCAGCCCGCCATCGTTCAGGTTTTCGAAGTCGGCACCGGCACGATGATGGCTGCCAAGGGCGCCGTCTACCCGGTCTACCAGCTGATGAAGGACGAGGGTGAGCCTTGGGATCCGTCGAAGTTCCTGGCGCCTGTTGTCGGCTACTATTCCGACGCTGAGGGCAACATCCTGTCGATGCCGTTCAACTCGTCGACCCCGATCCTCTACTACAACAAGGACGTCTTCAAGAAGGCCGGCCTCGATCCTGAAGTCGCCCCGAAGACCTGGGCCGAGCTTGCCGAAATGGGCAAGAAGATCGTCTCTTCCGGCGCTGCCAAGTGCGGCTTCACCATGTCCTACGGCGCGACCTGGGTTGGCCTGGAAAACTACTCCGCCATCCAGAACCTGCCTTACGGCACCCAGCAGAACGGCTTCGGCGGCATGAACGCCGAGTTCACCTTCAACGGCCCGAACCAGGCCAAGTTCTGGGATCACCTCAAGACCTGGCAGGATGAAGGCGTCTACAAGTATGGCGGCCCGAGCGCCGGTGCTGACGCTGCTCCGCTCTTCTACTCGCAGCAGTGCGCAGCCTACATGAACTCGTCCGCTTCGCGCGCCGGCGTCATCAACAATGCCAAGGACTTCAAGGTCGGCTTCGCGCCGATGCCTTACGACGACACGGTCACGAAAGACCCGAAGAACTCGATCATCGGCGGCGCAACGCTGTGGGTTCTGAACGGTCAGAAGGACAAGGCTGTCTACAAGGGCGCCGCCAAGTTCTTCACCTACCTGTCGCAGCCTGAAGTCCAGGCCGATTGGCACCAGTTCACCGGCTACCTGCCGATCACCAATGCTGCTTACGAGCTTGGTCAGAAGCAGGGCTACTACGAAAAGAACGCCGGTTCTGACATCGCCATCAAGCAGATCATGCGCGGCACGCCGTCCGAAAACTCCAAGGGCGTTCGCTTCGGCAACCTGACGCAGATCCGCGACGTCATCGACCAGCAGTTCGAAGCCGTTCTCAACGGCAAGAAGACCGGTCAGGAAGCGCTCGACGAAGCCGCAAAGCAGGGCAATGCCAAGCTGCGCGAATTCGAAGCCGCGAATTCCAACTAAGGGTCGCTCCCTCCGTCAGCCCTCTCCGGCCCGTCCGGGGAGGGCATTTTCCTTGAGGGGTCATGCATGCAAACCAAACGCACCGTCTTCCAAAGCCGTCTCCTGCCTTATTTCCTGATCGCGCCGCAGCTGCTCATCACGATCGTCTTCTTCGTGTGGCCGGCGGTTCAGGCCGTATGGCAGTCCTTCCTGCGCCAGGATCCCTTCGGTCTGAAGGACACCTTCGTCGGTTTGGCGAACTACACGCGCTTGCTGCAAGATCCGGATTATCTGAATTCGCTGACCGTCACCTTCGTCTTCTCGATCGGTGTCACCGTGCTGTCGATGGGGTTGTCGCTGCTCTTCGCGATCTGCGTCAACCGCGTGATCCGCTCGCAGCGCTTCTATACGACGCTTCTGGTCTGGCCCTATGCCGTGGCCCCGGCCGCATCCGGCCTGCTCTGGTGGTTCATGTTCAACCCCAGCGTCGGTATCATTCCCTATGTGCTGGAACATTTCGGCTACAGCTGGAACCACCGCCTGAACCCGAACAACGCGATGATCCTGATCATCATCGCCGCCGCCTGGAAGCAGATCTCGTACAATTTCCTGTTCTTCGTCGCCGGCCTGCAGTCGGTCCCGCATTCGCTGACCGAAGCCGCCGCGATCGATGGCGCCGGTCCCATCAAGCGCTTCTGGACGGTGGTCTTCCCGCTGCTGTCGCCGACCACCTTCTTCCTGGCTGTCATCAACATCACCTACGCGATGTTCGACACCTTCCCGATCATCGACGCGGCCACCTCGGGCGGTCCGTCGCAATCGACCAACATCCTTGTCTACAAGGTCTATGCCGATGGTTTCGTCGGTCTCAATCTCGGCCCGTCGGCCGCGCAGTCGGTCGTGCTGATGCTGATCGTGGTCGTCCTGACCGTCGTCCAGTTCCGCTGGATCGAGCGCAAAGTGCAGTATTGAAGCGAGAGCCAGCCATGGTCGAGAACCGTCCCTTCCTCAATTTCCTCACCCACTTCGTGCTGATCATCGGGATCGGCATGGTGGTGTTTCCCGTCTATCTCGCCTTCATCGCCTCGACGCGCGGTCCCTCGGACTTCTTGACCGGCGTCGTGCCGATGACGCCGGGCCACCAGATGCTCGAGAACTACGGCGTGCTGCTCGGCACCGGCGCCTCCAACGCCGGCGCACCGCCATTCCTCCTGATGCTCGGCAACAGCCTGGCGATGGCCATCCTGGTCGCGATCGGCAAGATCGCGATTTCGATCATATCGGCCTTCGCCATCGTCTATTTCCGCTTTCCCTTCCGCACGGTCGCCTTCTGGATCATCTTCATGACGCTGATGCTCCCCATCGAGGTGCGCATCCTGCCGACCTACAAGGTCGTTGCCGATCTCGGCATGTTGAACTCCTATTCCGGCCTCGTCATTCCCGTCATTGCGTCGGCGACCGCCACCTTCCTGTTCCGGCAGTTCTTCCTGACGGTTCCCGAAGAGATGATGGAAGCGGCGCGCGTCGATGGCGCCGGCCCGATGAAGTTCTTCTGGGATATCCTGCTGCCGCTGTCGCGCACCAATATCGCGGCACTTTTCATCATCATGTTCATCTACGGCTGGAACCAGTATCTCTGGCCGATGCTGATCACCACCGAACCCGGCTACTACACCGTCGTCATGGGCATCAAGCGCCTGGCCGCGGTGCTGGATGGCGATACACAATGGAACCTTGTGATGGCAGGCGTCATCCTCGCGGCCCTGCCGCCGGTTCTGGTCATCATTTTCATGCAGCGCCTTTTCGTCAAAGGCCTGGTTGAGACGGAGAAGTAACAATGGCCTCCATCGACGTCGATAATGTCGGCAAGATCTATCACGGCGGCGTGCGCGCCGTTTCCGGCATCGAACTCAAGATTGCCGATGGCGAGTTCATCGTGCTCGTCGGTCCCTCCGGCTGCGGCAAGTCCACTCTGCTGCGCATGATTGCAGGGCTTGAGACCATCTCCGAAGGCGAGGTTAAGATCGGCGCGCGCGTCGTCAACAATGTCGAGCCCGCCGATCGCGACATCGCCATGGTCTTCCAGAACTACGCGCTCTATCCGCATATGAGCGTGCGCCAGAACCTGGAATACGGCCTGAAGAACCGCAAGACGCCGAAGGCCGAGATCGATGCGCGCGTGGCCGAGGCCGCCCGCATGCTGGAGATCAACCAGTATCTCGAGCGCAAGCCGAAGGCGCTCTCCGGCGGCCAGCGCCAGCGCGTCGCCATGGGCCGCGCCATCGTCCGCAAGCCGGCCGTCTTCCTCTTCGACGAGCCGCTGTCCAACCTCGATGCCAAGCTGCGCGTTTCCATGCGCGGCGAGATCAAGCGCCTGCAGCGCCGCCTCGGCACCACCTCCATCTACGTCACCCACGACCAGCTGGAAGCGATGACGCTCGCCGACCGCCTCGTCGTCTTGAACGGCGGCAAGATCGAGCAGGTCGGTTCGCCGCTCGATGTCTACCACCGCCCGGCCTCCACCTTCGTCGCCTCCTTCATCGGCTCTCCGGCCATGAACCTCCTGAAGGGCGAGCTGCACGGCGACAAGCTGGCGCTTGGGCCCAGCCTGATCGACCTTTCCGGCTGCGCTCCGACCTCGGGCGCCGTCACCGTCGGCATCCGCGCCGAGGATCTCTGCCTTGCAAGCGCTGACCAGCACGCCATGCCCGTCACCGTCGAGTACGTCGAGGAACTCGGCGCCCAGCGGCTGGTCCACGGCCTGCTCGGCGATCAGCCGATTACCGCGGTGCTGGCGCCCGATATCGACATTCCCGCCGAACTGCGCCTGACCATCGCGCCCGAAAAGCTGCACTTCTTCGCGGCCGACACAGGCAAGCGCATCGTCGCCGCCGACACTGATGGCGCATCCGCGCCCGCCATGGCTGCCCAGCCCGCTTGAAGATAGCGCCCGCTCTTTGGCGGGCGTGCATTATCATGATACTCGTTACAACTTTAGCGAATGTCTGAACGGCTCCGTCAGAACTCCCTGATATTCCCCTTCTTGGGGATAGTGTACTCAGGGGGTTCTGGTGGCATCACTGCATCTTATGTTCGCGAGCGCGATGGCCTTGGCCGCCCGCTCCATGCCCGACATCGTGGCATTTCCGCGCGGCAAGTCTTTCGTCGCGCATTCCAGCGATCTCATCGCCATGAAATCGACGCCGATCAATCCGGACTGGATTGTCGCCGGCGATCCGCAGGCCCGCACCGGTGAACACTCGCGCGGCCACGACGACGCCGCGCTGACGGCGATCTGGGACTGCACGGCGGGAGAATTCCGCTGGTTCTTCGGCTGGGACGAAACGGTGATGATCCTCGAGGGCGAGGTGCATATCACCGCCGATGACGGCACCGAGCGCGTGCTGCGCGCCGGCGACGTCGCCTTCTTCGCCGGCGGCACCTGGGCCAGCTGGCGCGTCGACAATTACGTCCGCAAGGTCGCCTTCCTGCGCAAGCCCTTCCCGAAGCCGGTGGCGCTCGCCTATCGCCTGCGCAACCTGCTGCGCGGCAGCGGCCAGCAGGGCATCGCGGCCTGAAACACGGCTTGAATTGAAGCCTGAAGGGAACGCCGGCCAATTGCGCCGGCGCACCGCACAAAAGCCGTGCGTCGACCGTTGCGTTCGCGCCCTCTGCGGCCTACATCTGTCCGGCAATCGCTAAGGGACAGAAATGGCCAAGATCAAGAACGTAGCGGTCCAGATGGACCATGTCGCCTCCATCAATATCGCGGGCGACTCCACCTTCGCCATGAGCCTCGAGGCGCAGACCCGCGGCTACAAGCTCTTTCATTACACGCCCGACCGCCTGAGCTTCCTCGACGGCAAGCTTTACGCCTCCGTCGAGCCGATGACGCTGCGCGACATCAAGGGCGACCATTTCGATCTCGGCGCGCCTGAGCGCGTCGACCTGTCGACCATGGATGTGATCCTGCTCCGCCAGGACCCGCCCTTCGACATGTCCTACATCACCTCGACGCATCTGCTCGAACGCATCCACCCGAAGACGCTGGTCGTCAACGACCCGGCCTGGGTGCGCAACTCGCCGGAGAAGATCTTCGTCACCGAATTCTCGGACCTGATGCCGCGGACGCTGATCACCAAGGATCCCGCCGAAATCCGCCGCTTCCGCGACGAGATGGGCGACATCATCCTGAAGCCGCTCTACGGCAATGGCGGCGCCGGCGTCTTCCATTCGACCAAGGACGACCGCAACCTCTCCTCGCTGCTCGAAATGTTCGGCCAGCTCTTCCGCGAACCCTACATCGCCCAACAGTATCTGCCTGACGTGCGCAAGGGCGACAAGCGCATCATCCTCGTCGACGGCGAACCTGTGGGCGCCATCAACCGCGTTCCGGCCGAGCACGACAGCCGCTCCAACATGCATGTCGGCGGCCGCGCCGAGGCGACCGAGCTCACTGCCCGCGAAAAGGAAATCTGCGCCCGCATCGGCCCGGCGCTCCGCGAACGCGGCTTCCTCCTCGTCGGCATCGACGTCATCGGCGACTACATGACCGAGATCAACGTCACGTCACCAACCGGCATCCGCGAAGTCAAGAAATTCGGCGGCGCCGATATCGCCAGCCTGTTGTGGGATGCGATCGAGCGCAAGCGCGCGTAAGGTGGGAGTGGCCGGATGGGCGGCGACGTCTGACGTCCCCGTCCACGCATTGCCGGCAACGCCAGCTATTGTAAGCGCGGCGGCCCCACTCTCTACCGTCATCCTCGGGCTCGTCCCGAGGATCTGCTAAGCAACCAACTTGCTCGACGTGAGTGGATAGCTTGCACCATGGTGGCTGCAAGCGAGACCCATCTGCACCCTTGTATCCGTGGAGACGTGCTTAGATCCTCGGGACGAGTGTAAAGCCCGGAGAC
>NZ_DDHH01000186.1:776-37028 GCF_002338015.1 Rhizobium sp. UBA1881 | reverse complement strand
GGTGCCGCCGATGCCGGCGCCGACGTAAGGCGTAACGTAGCCGTAGGTGCCGAGATCGACATAGGCGTTGGCCATCAGCGACCATGCAGTCAGCGAGGAAAGATCGGTCGAGGAGCAGGTAACCTGGCAGGCGCCGAAGGCAGAGCCACCGCCGCTGGTGGAACCGTGGAAGTCGGACTTGCCGAGATAATCCAGCGTCACGTCGGTGCGGAGATAGTTGTTGATCTGGTAACCGACACCGCCGCCGATGGTCCAGGCATCATCGAGATCCGAGCGGTCGAAATCGACTTCGCTGGCATTGCTGCCCTGGAAGTATTTCGCGCCACGCAGATCGTTGAAGCCGTAGCCGACATCGCCGCGCAGATACCAGCCGGTCGCTTCGGTCACGGTGACCTCGGGAGCGGCGATCGGTTCGGCGGGCATGAGGTCCGCGGCATAAGCATTCGAGGTAATGAGCAATGCGGCGAAGACGCCAGACAAGCTTCTCTTCATGGATCCCACTCCAAGGTTCGACGCCTGGCAGGATCGAGCTCCGCCAGTTGAATACGTTTCGGTAAGGATAATGAAGTGGAAACGTTAAGCGCTGCTTAACTGTAATTGTCAAACATCGCCTTTTACTCAAAGGCACTGGCAAACCACTGATTTGGTTCTGATTTTAATACTGAAGCACGCATCAGGCGGACGCGGTCAAAGCCTGCGGAGAGCACCACCCGCGCGTCGCTGCCACGCTAATAAAAAGCGCCCGACTTAACAAAGTTAATAGCGGTTCTGGCCGATCAGGCGTAGGGTGCATCGTCGGTCAGGACTTTTAAGGCAATGACCGCTTGGGAGTTACTAAGCGCTTCCGCCCCTTTATGGAGGTGCGCCCATGTCTAAGCTCAATAGAGCTATTTCGTTCGAAGAAGATCTATCGCCCGTTTTCGATGCCCTGTCGCTTTGGTGCAGGGAGCAGAAATTTGGGGCCGACAGTCTGCAAGGCTGCGCAGCCGCATCGAGGCTGCTCGACTTCTTCGAAGACGGTGCCATCACGACACCAGCGCTTCTCGAGCTCATGCGTCGAGACGTGATCTGACAAAATCGCGATGTACAAGTGAGAATGCCCAGCCAAAGGCTGGGCATTGGAAGCTTGTGGACGGTGCCTGACGAATGTCAGGCGGCCGTGCGCACGCTTGAGATCGTGCCGATCAGGTCGTTGACGATGCGCTCGATCTGGCTGCGATCGTCGCCCTCAGCCATGACGCGGATGAGCGGCTCGGTGCCGGACGGACGGATGACCAGACGGCCGCTCTTGGCAAGCTCGGCCTCGGCCTCGGCAATCGCCTGCTGCACATGCAGATCCTCCAGCGGCTTGCCGCCGGAGTAGCGCACGTTGCGCAGCAGCTGCGGCACGGGCTCGAAACGGCGGCAGATTTCGCTGACGGTCTTGCCGGTGCGCTTGACCGCGACCAGGATCTGCAGCGCGGCCACGAGGCCGTCGCCGGTCGTGCCGTAATCCGACAGCACGATATGGCCGGACTGCTCGCCGCCGACATTGTAATTGTTGTTGCGCATGTGCTCGACCACATAGCGGTCGCCGACAGCCGTGCGCACCAGGCCAAGCCCCTTGCCCTGCAGGAAGCGCTCCAGGCCGAGATTGGACATGACGGTGGCGACGATGCCATCTCCACGCAACTGCTGGCTCTCGGCATAGCTTTCGGCGATCACGGCCATCAGCTGGTCGCCATCGACGATCGCGCCGTTCTCGTCGACGATGATCACACGGTCAGCGTCGCCGTCAAGCGCGATGCCGATATCGGCGCGCACTTCATCGACCTTCTTCTGCAAGGCAACCGGGCTGGTGGAGCCGCAGTTGAGGTTGATGTTGGTACCATTCGGCTCGTTGCCGATGACGACGACATCGGCGCCTAGTTCCCAGAGCACGGCCGGTGCCACCTTGTAGGCGGCGCCATTGGCGCAATCGATGGCGATCCTCAGACCCTGCAGCGTCACGTCGCGCGGCAGCGTGCGCTTGGCATGCTCGATATAGCGGTCATGAACGCCATCAACGCGCTTGGCGCGGCCGATATCGTCGGACTTGGCGAGCTGCGCGCTCATGTCCTTCTCGAGCAGATCCTCAATCTGCATTTCCAGATCATCCGACAGCTTGTAGCCATCGGGACCGAAGAGCTTGATGCCGTTGTCCTCGTAAGGGTTGTGCGAGGCGGAGATCATCACGCCGATATCGGCGCGCAGCGAGCGCGTCAGCATGGCGACGGCAGGCGTCGGGATCGGGCCGAGAACGAAGGCGTCGAGGCCGGCGGCGGTGAAGCCCGCGACCATGGCGTTTTCAAGCATGTAGCCGGAAAGCCGCGTGTCCTTGCCGATAACGACCCGGTGGCGGTGGTTGCCGCGGCGGAAGATCGTGCCTGCCGCGATACCGACCCGCATCGCGAGATCCGGCGTCATCGGAAACACATTGGACTGACCGCGAATACCATCAGTGCCGAAATAGCGTCTTTTCATATGCACCCCTGTGCCTTGAGCGCGCGTTACGCTGCGCATCGTCGTGTCTGCAAATTGCACGCCTGCGCGTGTTCCCTCGCCAGAGAGGCCTTCATTGAGGCCACCTTATGTCAGCGGAATGCCACAAAACGCGGCAACCATCACGTCAATTAACGAGAAAATCGATTATATCCCGTTACCAACGAAAAAGGCCGGACACCATCTCGGGTGTCCGGCCTGCTCATGATTTCCAAAGAAAATCAGTGTGGTTGCGGCTCCATGCCGCCTTCGGCCTCGTCGCCCTTGGCAGGACGCGTGCCGGTCTTCGGCACGGCCGAACCACGGCTCGGAGGCGTATCGTCACCGAGATCACGCGACGGCTTTTCGCCGCGAATCAACGCCTTGATCTCTTCGCCGGTCAGCGTCTCGTATTCGAGCAGGCCTTCGGCGATGGCCACGAACGCGTCATGGTCGTCGGTCAGGATACGGCGCGCTTCGGCGTAGGCTTCGTCGATCAGCTTGCGAACTTCCGAATCGATGGTCATGGCCGTCGCTTCGGACACGTTCTTCGACTGCGAAACCGAGTGACCGAGGAAGACTTCCTGCTGGTTTTCACCATAGGAAACCTGGCCGAGCTTGTCGGAGAAGCCCCACTGGGTGACCATCGCACGGGCAAGCTTGGTGGCCTGCTCGATGTCGGACGATGCGCCCGATGTGATGTTCTCCTTGCCGAAGGTCAGTTCTTCGGCAACGCGGCCGCCCATCATGATGACGAGGCGCGAGACCATCCACTTGTAGCTCATCGAGTAGCGGTCGCCCTCGGGAAGCTGCATGACCATGCCGAGTGCACGGCCGCGCGGAATGATCGTTGCCTTGTGCAGCGGATCGGCCACCGGAACCTTGAGCGCCGTGATGGCGTGGCCGGCTTCGTGGTAGGCGGTCAGCTTCTTCTCGGCTTCGGTCATGGCAGACGAGCGGCGCTCGGCGCCCATCATGATCTTGTCCTTGGCGTCTTCGAATTCCTGCATGGTGACGACGCGCTTGTTGCGACGCGCGGCCATGAGGGCGGCTTCGTTGACGAGGTTCATCAGGTCGGCACCGGAAAAGCCGGGCGTACCGCGAGCCAGAACCTTGAGATCGACATTCGGTGCCAGCGGCACGTTGCGGGCGTGAACCTTGAGGATGCGCTCGCGACCGACGATATCGGGGTTCGGAACCACGACCTGGCGGTCGAAACGGCCCGGACGCAGCAGCGCCGGATCGAGAACGTCGGGACGGTTGGTCGCCGCGATCAGAATGATGCCTTCGTTTGCTTCGAAGCCGTCCATCTCGACCAGCAGCTGGTTCAGCGTCTGCTCGCGTTCGTCGTTACCGCCGCCGAGACCGGCGCCACGATGGCGACCGACGGCGTCGATTTCGTCGATGAAGATGATGCAAGGCGCGTTCTTCTTGGCCTGTTCGAACATGTCGCGGACGCGGCTTGCGCCGACACCGACGAACATTTCGACGAAGTCGGAGCCCGAGATCGTGAAGAACGGAACATTGGCTTCGCCTGCGACGGAGCGTGCGAGCAGCGTCTTACCGGTACCGGGAGGACCGACCAAGAGCACGCCGCGCGGAATCTTGCCGCCGAGACGCTGGAACTTCTGCGGATCGCGCAGGAATTCTACGATTTCCTCGAGGTCCTGCTTGGCTTCGTCAACGCCGGCGACGTCATCGAACGTGACGCGGCCATGCGCTTCGGTAAGCAGCTTGGCCTTCGACTTGCCGAAGCCCATCGCGCCGCGCGAACCACCCTGCATCTGCCGCATGAAGAACAGCCAGACGCCGAGGATGAGAAGCATCGGCAGCAAGGTGCCGAGATAGCTCAGGAAACCGGAAGAACCGTCGGTTTCGGGACGTGCCGAAACGAGAACATTCTTCGTCTGCAGACGATCGAGCAGATTGTCGTCGACCACAGGCGTATAGGTTTGGAAGGTGGTGCCATTCTCAACATAGCTGCCGGAGACGCGGTTACCCGTGACGACGACTTCCTTGACGCGGCCCGCATCCACTTCACGCAGAAACTGCGAATAAGGGATATCGCGGGAGCTGGTCTGCGCCGGCGACGTCTGGAACATACTGAAGAGGGCAATCAGCAAAAGCGCTATGATTGCCCACAAGGCGAAATTACGTAAGTTAGGGTTCATCGAACTCCCCAGCACTGGAACGACCGCCTCATGGCGACCGCTTTATTTGGCTTCTAACATAGGATTGCGTCAGGCGGTTGCCAAGGCAAACCCATCAGTTAGATGGTTTTTCCGTCAATAAGACCTAAAGGCGGTTTTGGATAGGGGCGTGTTCCAAAGGCTGCCGCGAGGCTGGTCGCGAACTTGACGTCCAATCGTGTCAAAAAACGGTCGAAGGGCGCGAAATATGGCACGACGTCGAGCATGCCGGCGAGATCGGGCGACGGGTCGGCGGCGACGATGCGCGGTTGCGCCGCACGGGCTCGGGCGAGCGTGCTTTTGGGGAGGTTTTCGGGTGCGGGCGTGGCGGCACCAGCAGTCCCCACCGCCCCAACGGTCACCTCAATGCTAGAACCATTCACCACCAGATAACGCCCATCCCAAACGCCATGCTCGCCAGCGCCAACTGCAATCGGCACCAGCCCCCGCGTCTCCCGCGCCAAATAGAGCCCATCGCGCCTCAGATCGAACACCACCCGCCCGGCAGTCATCCGGCCCGGCTGGCCCACCGCGATAAGGCCGAGCACCGCGCCAATCTGCTCCGCCCCAAGCGCAAACGCCTGCCCGCCGATCACAGCCGCAAGCCGCGCAAGCCCATGCCCGAGCACCGTCTGATCAAAGCCAAGACCAGCAACCCCAACCCGCACCAGCATTCCCTCATGCACATCGACATGCGCATCGACCCACCCGGCCGCAGCCTCGTCGAGCACCACTCGCGCAAAGGTCATCGCCTCGATCTCGGCGACTGAGATCCCCTCGCCCGCCAGCGCCTGACGCGTTCGCACCCGCTCGTATTTCACATCCTCGTTGCTCGGGTCATCGCTCCAGCCGATACCGTGCAGCTTAAGCATCGCGCGAATATCCCCCCGCAGCGAAAACAGCAGCGGGCGGGCGATCCAGATGCGGCGGTCGAATAATACGACGTCGGCGATCCCGGTCGTGGTGGCGGCCGAGCGTTGGCCGCGCATCGCAAACGTCTCGCGCTGATCGTCGAGCGTGTGGCCGGTCACAATAATGTCAGCGCCGAGCTCGACCGCCGCCTCGGCGAGCAGCCCGTAGCGGGCGTCGCGCGCCGCCGCCATGATGCCGGCCTTCGGCTTAGCGCCCTGCCAAACCTTGGTGACGTGAGGAATATCGAGCGATCGGCAGAGAGCAGCGACATCGCGCGCCTCATCGGCCGATTGCGGGCGCAGCGCGTGGTCGATGGTCGCGGCGCAGAGGGAAATTTTGGGATTGGGTTCGGCCTTCAGCGCATCATGGAGCGCGATCAGCAGGCCGGTGGAATCGCTGCCGCCCGAAATCGCGACGAGAATGCGCGAGGGCTGGTCAAGCGAGGAGAGAAAGCGTCGTGTCGCCGTCTCTGGAGATAGGATGCCGTCCGGGCGCAAGACCGGAAAGCCTTAGCAGGAAAGACGCTTCTGCTCGCTCGCGACCTTGGATATGACGGCGCGGGAAGCCTTGGGATAACGCTTCGGCACTTCGCGCAGCGTTGCGCAGGCAGTTTCAGTGTTGTCGAGTGCGGCGAGCGACATGCCGAGCTTAAGCAGCATTTCCGGCGCCTTTTCCGACGTGCCGTACTTCTGGTGCGCGTTCAGGAAGGTCTTGGCCGATTCGTTGAACTTGCCCTGCGAATAGAGCGCTTCGCCGAGCCAGAAATTGGCATCAGCCGCGCGCGCGCTGTTCGGATACTGGCCGATATAGGCGTTGAATTCCTTTTCGGCGGTCGAGTAGTCGCCGGAGAGTACATGGCCGTAAGCGGCCTTGTACTGATCGGCCTCGCTGCCGAGCGACGCCGTCTGCGAGCCTGCCGCACCGACCGGCGGCAGCGGGCTGGAGCCGACTTCGGCGCCCGGATTGACCGAGCCACCGATCGGATTGCCGTTCTGGTCGAACTGCATGGAGCCGAGCTGCTGCGGCGGCTGGCCGAGACCGGTGTTCTCAGGGACGTCGGTCGAGGGCGACGTTTCAGGCGCCCTCGAGGTCTGGATGGCGCGGGCGACATCGTCGCCACCGCCCTGTGCCATCCCCTGGCCCTGGCCCATTCCCTGACCTTGCGCTGTCTGGTTGGAAGCGGGGATATCGGCTTCGCTCTTCTTCATCGGCTTGGATGCACCACCGGCGCTGCCGCCACCGCCGCCGCTCTTTTCCAGTTCCTGGAAGCGGAATTCATTGTCTTCCTGTGCCTTGCGGATGGTTTCCTGCATCTGCAGCAGCTGGAAGCTCATTTCCTCGATACGGCCGTTCAGCTGGCGAAGCTGATCTTCGAGCTGCTGGATGCGCACTTCCGCGCCGCCGGCCTGCACGTTGACGACGGGCGCCTGCGCCGGTGCCTGGCTGGCCGTCTTGTTTCCGAAATGCAATCCGAATAGCGACGACGCGTTCGCCGACTGGCCAACCCCGGCCACCGTTGCGAGGCAGAGCATGCCCGCCACGACAAATTTCTTCATTTGGTTCGTCCTGTCCCAGTGATTCTTCGCGCCTCGATGGCACGAACAGGAGATTTTTCCAATTGCTTTCAAAAAGCAACGGAGTTCGGCCAAAGTGTGTTCAAAAAGAAAAGGCGGCCCGCGATGGAGCCGCCTTTCCAATTTGTAATAAAACCCGGCATTTTATCGCCGGATCGGCAATTACATGCCAGCGCCGCCGAGAACGGTAACGGCGCGGCGGTTCTGCGACCAGCAGGAGATGTCGTCGCAAACGGCAACCGGGCGTTCCTTGCCGTAGGAGATCGTCTTCATGCGCTGAGCCGGAACGCCGCGCGAAGCGAGGTAGTCCTTGGTGGCAGCCGCACGGCGAGCGCCGAGAGCGAGGTTGTATTCGCGCGTACCGCGTTCGTCGGCATGGCCTTCGATCGTGATTGCGTACTTCGGATAACGGCCGAGCCACTGAGCCTGACGGTCGAGCGTCTGGGCAGCGTCGGCGCGAACCGAGGTCGAGTCGGTGTCGAAGAAGATGCGGTCGCCAACGTTGACGGTGAAGTCCTGGGCCGAACCCGGGGTCGCAGCGCCTGCACCGAGGCCGAGATCACCGGCGCTGTTGGCCATGTTCTTCTTGTTGGCGCAGCCGGCAAGTGCCAGACCGGCGACGAGCGCGATCATGACCGGGTTGCGGGCGAAGTTCTGCATGCGGCTCATTGCCGGGGTATGAATTCGGCTCATGGCCGGTCTCCTTGCGACTTGATTAAGGTTGCCGGACTGTAACCGTTCTCGGTTAATCGGCTTTCAAGAACTATGGTTAACGAATGGTTGATTTGGCCCTCTGTCGCCCCATTCGTAGATTTTTGAGGCGACAAGAAGGCAGGCATGCGGACTTTCCTACTCCAGAAGCGGCGACCAGGCCGGGTCGGAAGCGTAAGCGGGGGTCTTGATCATCTGCTCGTTGTAACCGCTCAGATCGATCGAGTAGAGCTGCGGGCCACCTGCACCCGCCGCCTGGCGGAAGAACATGATGACGCGGCCGTTCGGCGCCCAGGTCGGGCCTTCATTGTGGAAGCCCGTCGTCAGGATGCGCTCGCCCGAACCATCAGGCTTCATCACGCCGATCGAGAACTTGCCGCCCGACTGCTTGGTAAAGGCGATCAGATCGCCGCGCGGAGACCAGACCGGCGTGGAGTAGGAACCGTCGCCGAAGGAGATACGCGTCTGGCCGGAACCGTCGGCGCTCATCTTGTAGAGCTGCTGGCGGCCACCGCGGTCACTTTCGAACACGATCTGGCTGCCGTCAGGCGAATAGGACGGCGATGTATCGATCGCGGCCGTGGAGGTCAGGCGCGTCGTGGTGCGCGAGCGCAGGTCCATCGTGTAGATGTTGGCGTTGCCTTCCTGCTGCAGGCTCATCACCACCTTCTGGCCGTCAGGCGAGAAGCGCGGCGAGAAGGTCATGCCGGGGAAGTTGCCGACCACTTCACGCTGTCCGGTTTCCAGCTGCAGCAGGTAGACGCGCGGCTGCTGGTTGGCGAAGGACATGTAGGTGACTTCCTGCCGGTTCGGCGAGAAGCGCGGGGTCAAAACGAGGTCGCTGCCATTGGTGAGCATGCGCACGTTGAAGCCGTCCTGGTCCATGATGGCGAGCTGGCGCTTGCGCTCCTGCTTGCTGCCGGATTCGGACACGAAGACGACGCGGGTGTCGAAGTAGCCTTCTTCACCGGTGATCTGCTTGTAGATCGCGTCGGCGATGATGTGGGCCACGCGGCGCCAGTTCTCAGGCTGCGTGTAGAACTGCTGGCCGGTCATCTGGCTGCCGGCAAACGTGTCCCAGAGACGGAACTCGGCGCGAAGGCGGCCATCGGCCTCCTGCGTGACACGGCCGGTGACCAGCGCCTGCGCGTTGATGACCTTCCAGTCCTCGAAGCGCGGAGCGGCATCCGGGTTGGAGATCTTCTCGATGAAGGCATTCTTGGCGATCGGCTTGAACAGGCCCGAGCGCTGCAGATCCGCGGCGATAACCTGCGAGACCTGGGCGCCCATGTCGCCCTGCAGGAAGTCGGTGATCGCGATCGGCAGGGGCTCGACATTGCCCTTGTTGATGTTGATTTCGACAAGCGCATGCGCCGGCGTGGCGATGACCGCGGTGGTCATCATGCCTACGGCGACCATCAGGGCGCGGAAAAGGGAACACTTGGTCATAGAGGACAAGCCTTTCAGCATTTTAAAGGGCTAGATCGCTGGGGTCGAAATTGACGATGACTTCGCCCCAGGCGTCGTATTTGTCTTTCGGCAGATTGGTGAACGGCGACGACTTCATGACGGCGCGCTTAGCGCCGCTGGCGAGCGCCATGCGGGTCGATTCGTTGGTGCCGCCGATGGCTTCCACTTCGGGAGCGCCAATGATGTTGCCGTCGGGGTCGAGCTTCATGTGGACCCTGATGCGGACTTCGCTGGCGCCTTCCATGCCGGGAATGACCGACCAGTTGCCGGCGATCGCGCTGCGCAGCGCATCCATTTCGCTCATCGACAGCTTGGAGCCGCCGGTCGCCTTCTTGGCGCCGAGCGAGGCCACTTCGGTCGAGCTCTTGGCGCCGCCGTTAGACGGATCCTGCTTGTTCAAGAGGGCGGCGATGTCATCGGCGTTGAAGTCGCTCTTCTGCGCGGAAGAGGCCTTGGCCTTTTCCTGCTTCTTGTCGGACTTCTTCTTGTCCGACGGTTTTTCGTCGGTCTGCGCCTTGTCTTCCGTCTTCTTCTCCGCGGGCTTTTCAGCCGGCTTCTGTTCCGGCGGCTTCGGCTGCGGCTTGATTACGGGTGTCGGCACCTTGTCCGGCAATGCTTCAGCATCCGGCTTCGGCGGCTCGGGCATGTCTTGCGGCTTCTCTTCAGCCTTCGGAGGCGTCGGCGCGATTTCCGGCTTCGGCGGCGTGATCGACGCGACCTGGCTCGGTTCCACCGCCGTATCTTCCTTCATGATGTCCTTCACCTCGTTGGGCACGGGATCATTTTCCGGAAGCGGCTTTTCGGAGGCCTTCGGTGCTGCGGCCGACTCGTTGTTGTTTGGCTTGGCGTTCGGGATCGGCGGCGTCTTCAGGTCAACCTTGTTCTCGCCCATGTTTTCGGCGTTGGCCACATTGGTCGGCTTGGAGGTCGGCTTCGGCGCCGGCTTGTCGCTCGGCTTGGCCGTCTTGTCTCCCTGCTGCAACTGCGTCAGGTCCTCGACAGGCACGAGGTTGACGGGCATGGCCTCGAAATCCTCGACCTTGAACTCCGACGGGGAGCCGATCGAAATCAGCGCCCAGGCGAGCAGAGCACAGTGCAGTACAGCAGATGAGACAATACTGGCCTTCATAGCTCTACTACGGGCCCTTCTTCTCTTGGGTGACGAGACCGATGTTCTTGAAGCCCGCACCCTGGATGCGTGCCATGACATCGGCGATCACGCCGTAAGGCGCGGCCGAGTCGCCACGAACGAAGATGCGCTCATTGTAGCCGGTGGTGGCGATCGCCTCGAGCTTGGCGGCGATTTCCTCGACCGGGATCGGCGTTTCCTGCAGGAACGCGGTACCGTCGTTCTTGACGGAGATCGTGATCGGCTGCGTTTCGGAATTCAGCGCCTTGGCCTGCGTTTCCGGCAGGTCGATCGGCACGCCGACCGTCATCATCGGAGCGGCGACCATGAAGATGATCAAAAGCACGAGCATGACGTCGACCAGCGGCGTCACGTTGATTTCGGAAATGGCGCCACCTCTGTGGCCACCGCGACGACGCCGACGGTTTCCACCGCCTCCGCCACCGCTTGGAGCACCCATACCCATGTCGTTCTCTCCGTTTCCGTCGGATTACTGCGCGGCCTGACGCGGCTGCAGCTTCTCGTCGATTTGGCGCGAAAGAATGGCGGAGAATTCATCCGCGAAACCTTCCATGCGTGCCGAGAGCTTGCCCGCATCGGCGGAGAACTTGTTGTAGGCGATAACCGCCGGGATAGCGGCGACGAGGCCGATCGCGGTTGCGAGCAGCGCTTCGGCGATACCTGGTGCAACGACGGCGAGGTTGGTCGATTTCGAACCGGCGATCGCCTGGAACGAGGTCATGATACCGACGACGGTACCGAACAGACCGATGAACGGGCCGGCCGAGCCGATCGTCGCCAGCGAGCCGAGACGGGCCGACAGCCCTTCGGATTCGCGAGCAAGCGTCACGTCCATGGCGCGGTCGATACGCATCTGCAGGCCGATCGGCGAACGTGCGCCGCGCTCGAACGACTTTTTCCACTCGCGCATGGCGGCGACGAAGATCGAGGCGAGGCCCGTGTTGTTACGCTCCGACAGCGAGCGGTAGAGTTCTTCCAGCGACTGGCCCGACCAGAATACCTGCTCGAACTTGTCGAACTGCCGGCGCGCGCGGCCAAAGGCCAGATACTTGTCGATGACGATCGCCCAGGTCCAGACGGACGCTGCGATAAGACCGAGCATAACGAGCTTGACGACGAGGCCAGCCTGCATGAAGAGCGACCAGAGACTGACGTCCGTGTGAGCCGCTGCCAATCCTACTTGTTCCATTGATCCAAAATCCCCGAATCCAAACGCCCGGCGCTTGACCGGGCGGCACAAAGTGATCTCGCAAGATATGTCTGGCTGCCGCCGCCCAAAGCCCTGGTCAAGCTTCCAAGCTCTTATCCGCCTTCCTTGCCGTCAAATTTGGTCAAAGGAAGGCGTGCACCGCACAAACTCTGACAATCCGAGTAAGACACTATTATCGTTAATAGTTCGTTAGCGCCGGATCATAAAAGGCTGACTATTGGCGTTAGGATGATCCCTTGGAATACTTGGCCAGATCTCAGATCGATGACCAAAACAGCACAAACCTTGCGCGCGGCAATTCCTTCACATGAAAGTCATGTTTTTGCAAGCAGCGTTTTTCAGGAAGCTGCCATGTCGTCAGGGCTGAGCAATATCACGCCCAAAGGCGCGAAATGACGGACATTCGCCGTGACCACCGTCAGATTGCGCACCGAAGCCGTCGCCGCGATCAGCACGTCAGCCAAGCCCTGCCTGTGACCGCTCGCCTCCGCCTGCTCCTCGATCTTACCAGCCGCCATCGCAATATCCGCGTCGACAGGCAGAACGTGATCACCGAACTGACCCATCAATCCGGAAAGCCATTCCGCGAGCTTGGCAGCCCTTGCATCAGCACCCTTACGTTCGAGCTTTTTGATCCCGCGCTGGATCTCCGCGATGGTGATGGCTGAGAGATAGAGCGAGCCTTCGCCGCCTCGCTCAGACATCCATTCTCGAATATCAGGTGAGATTGCCGGCCGACCCGGCGCAAACAGCGAGATGATGTTGGTGTCGAGCAGGTAGCCGGTCACAGCTCGGCGTCACGCATGCTGGATGTGTTCCGTTCCAGATCCAGGTCATCGTCGAGACCGCCGGGAAATGACATCAGATATTCGCCGAGATTGAGCTTCGTCTTGGCAAACGCCTTCTTCGCCTCCTCGGCCGCCTCAAGCGAAACGATAGCGGCGACCGGCTTTCCGTGGCGAGTAATTGTCACGAACTCGCCGCTCATCGCTTCATCGACGAGACTGGAGAACGTTGCCTTTGCATCGCGAAGTGTAACTGTCGTCATCGGAACCTCAGCGTGACCACAGGTGACTACATAGCAGTTCGCTCGCGAAGTTTCAACGAACCGCCGAGGTCAGACCTCGATCATCATCTGCTTCGCCAACCCTTCCGGCAGCCGCCGAGGACGACCGCTGGCGTTGATAACGGCGATGATCACCTTGGCGGCGATCAGGAGTGTTTCGTCGCGGCGGATCTCCTGCGCGAGCACCATCTTGGCGCCGCCGGCCTTTTCGGTGCGCGTCGTCACCGTCAGGATATCGTCCATGCGCGCCGGCGACTTGAAATCGATCTCCATGCGATGGACGACGAAGACCAGCCCCTCTTCATCGGCGGTGATCAGTTCGCGCTGCTCGACGCCGAGGCAGCGCAGATAGTCGGTGCGGCCGCGCTCGAGGAAGTGCAGATAGCGGGCGTGATAGACCAAGCCGGAGAAATCGGTGTCCTCGTAATAGACCCGCTGCAGCAGGCGATGGCCCGCTTCCGTCAGTTCGCCCGAGATCGAATGCACACCGTCCGCCATAATTTTCTCCAAAGTCGCGCGCCCTCTTTGGCTGAAGACATTCCGCCTTGCAAGCATTGAACAATTGTCACGCTTTCTAAGTAATCCTCGATAGCCAAGGCCAACAAGGAGACGACACCATGAAGATTGCGGTGATGGGCGGAGATGGATTTATCGGCTGGCCGACATCATTGCATCTGTCGGACGCCGGCCACGATATTCACATTCTCGACAACCTCTCGCGACGCTGGATCGACACCGAACTCGGCGTCCAGTCGCTGACCCCGATGGACTCGATCCAGGAGCGCACCCGCATCTGGCATGCCGAGACCGGCCGCCGTATCCACTTCAACCTGATCGATCTCGCGAGGGATTACGAACTGCTGAAGAAATGGCTCGCCGAGAACCGGCCCGACGCCATCATCCACTTCGCCGAGCAGCGAGCCGCGCCCTATTCGATGAAGAGCGATCGCCACAAGAACTACACCGTCAACAACAACATCAACGCCACCCATAATCTCCTGAACGCGCTGGTCGAACTGCAACTCGACGCGCATCTGATCCACCTGGGCACCATGGGCGTCTACGGCTATTCGACGGTCGGCGCCGCCATCCCCGAGGGGTATCTCCCCGTCGACATCGAGACGACGAGCGGCGAAACCGTAAGCCAGGAAATCCTCTACCCCGCCAATCCCGGCTCAATCTACCACATGACCAAGTGCCTGGATCAGACGCTCTTCCATTTCTACGCCAAGAACGACGGCCTCAGGATCACCGATCTGCACCAGGGCATCGTCTGGGGCACCCACACCGAGCAGACACGCCGCCACGAACAGCTGGTCAACCGCTTCGATTATGACGGCGACTACGGCACCGTTCTGAACCGCTTCCTGATCCAGGCCGCGATCGGCTATCCGCTGACCGTCCACGGCACCGGCGGCCAGACCCGCGCCTTCATCCACATCCAGGATTCCGTACGCTGCATCGAGCTGGCGCTGAAGAACCCGCCGACGCGCGGCGCCCGCGTCGAGATCTTCAACCAGATGACCGAAACCCACCGCGTCCGCGACCTCGCCGAGATGATTGCGAAACTATCAGGCGCCGAGATCGCCTGGCTCCCCAATCCGCGCAAGGAAGCGCCGGAGAATGAGCTGATCGTGAAGAACGACAAGTTCCGCAATCTCGGCCTCGATCCGATCACGCTGAAGACGGGGCTGATGGGCGAGATCGTCGACGTCGCGAAGAAGTTCGCCTATCGCGTCGATCGCAGCCGCGTACCGGCGGTGTCGGCCTGGACGCGGGATATCGCGCCGACGATCAACCACGATCCCGAGGGCAAGCGATTGAAGTCGGTGTCGTGAGGGAGGGTGGATATCGGAAGCGCCGAGTCCGAAGCCCCCTCATCCGCCTGCCGGCACCTTCTCCCCGGTGGGGAGAAGAGACTCGCTGCAGCCGCTCGAACTCAACAAAGCCAGGCGTCCTAACTATAGGGCAGAACGCCCACCACCTGCCTCTCCTCCCCAACGGGGAGAAGTGCCGGAGCGCCAGCGAGGCGATGAGGGGGGCGAGGCTCGCCGAGCGGCCTGAGCGACAAGCGAAGGCCACCCTCACAGCCCTCCCCGAGACCCACGCAAGATGACCTCCCCCAACGCCTACATCACCCTAGTCACCAACGCCGACTACGCCATGGGCGCCACCGCGCTCGCCCGCTCGCTGCGCATGACCCACACGACAGCCGACATCGTCGTCCTCCACACCGGCGACGTCACCGAAGCTGACCTCGCGCCCCTCAGCACCCTCGGCTGCCGCCTCATCCCAGTCGAGCACCTGCCGCTGTCGGACGCCTTCAACGAGCGCCACGCGCGCGGCCAACTCCACGCCGCGGCCCCCTTCACCAAGGGCCGCAAGCCGCTCTTCCACTCGCCGCTCGACAATTTCTGCAAGCTGCGCCTCTGGGAACTGACCGAATACACGACCTGCGTCTTCATCGACGCCGATGCCATCGTGCTGCGCAATATCGACCGGCTCTTCGCCTACCCCGAATTCTCCGCTGCGCCCAATGTCTACGAATCGCTCGCCGATTTTCACCGCATGAACTCCGGCGTCTTCGTCGCAAAGCCTTCGAAGGAAACATTCAGCGCCATGCTGGAGCGGCTCGACCAGCCGGAAATCCTGTGGAAACGCACCGACCAGACCTTCCTGCAGGCATTTTTCCCGGAATGGCATGGTCTACCTGTTTATTTCAACATGCTACAATATGTCTGGTTTACCATGCCTGCGCTTTGGGACTGGAACAGTATTTCCGTCCTGCACTACCAGTATGAGAAGCCATGGGAAACAGATCATCCGAAGGCCGAAAGCCTGCGGCCGCTGATCGACCTGTGGCAGGCATTCTACACGGGCAAGGACGTGCCGGACATATCGGCCATGGCCAATCCGAAAGGGGCAGCATGAAGGTACTGGTATCGGGTGGAACAGGACTTGTCGGTCGTTATATCGTCGAGGAACTGCTTGCAGCCGGATATTCGGTCATCATCGGTGGCCGCCATGCGCCGTTGCCGCGCGCCTTCTCCCGCCCCGTCGATTTCGCGCCGCTGTCGCTCGATCCCGAGAAGGACCATATCGAGGCCTTCGACGACGCCTATTTCTTCGTGCACGCCGCCTTCCATCACGCGCCCGGCAAATATCGCGGCGGCGAAGGCGACGATCCCGAAACCTTCAAGCGCTTCAATCTCGATGGCACCGTGCGCCTGTTCGAGGCCGCCAAGCGCGCCGGTACGCGCCGCTGCATCTTCATCTCCAGCCGTGCCGCCTATGGCGAGCATCCGCCGGGAACGACGCTGACGGAGGCGACACAGGAAAAGCCGGAGACGCTCTACGGCCAGACCAAGCTCGACGCCGAACGCAGCCTGGCGCATCTGGCCGCGCCCGGCTTCGCCACCGCCAGCCTGCGCCTCACCGGCGTCTACGGCAATCTGCGACCCAACAAATGGGACAAGCTGTTCGGCGATTACCTGAGCGGCCGGCCGATCCCCGCCCGCGCCGGCACCGAAGTGCACGGCCAGGATGTCGGCAAGGCCGTGCGCGTCATGCTCGAGGCCGATGCCGGCCGCATTTCCGGCGAGACCTTCAACGTCTCCGATCTCGCGCTCGACACCTGGGATATTCTCGAGCCGATCCGCTGGGAACACGATTGCGCCAACCGCCTGCCTGTAGCCGCCGACAAGTCGCTGCTGACGCCGATGGACACGACCAAGCTGCAGGCGCTGGGCTGGCAGCCGGGCGGACTGCCGCTCTTCGAGGAAACCATTCACGCGCTCGCGACACAGCCGGCGGCCTGACACCCGAACGTCGCATACACGCGTTGCTTTTGCATACGCGCGTTTTATTGTCGCCGCCGAACGAGCAAGGCGGACACCAATGAACGCAAAAGACATCAAGGCCGGCATGCGCGCCGAAAGGCTGGCGCTGAGAGATGCCATTCCCGTGGAGACCAGGGCCGCTATGAGCCTTGCCATGGCCGAACACGCCGGCGAGGCGATTGTGTTTGATCCCGGCACCATCATCTCCGGCTTCCTGCCGATCCGCTCGGAAGCCGACCTTCGCCCGCTGATGGCGCGGTTTCGCGCACGCGGGGCCCGGCTCTGTGTCCCCGCCATTCTAGACCGCCAGACCATCGCTTTTCGCGAACTCGTGGATGGCGCACCGCTGGTATCGACAGGCTTCGGCACGTCTGGTCCCGGCCCTGACGCGCCGGTTCTCGATCCCGAGATCCTGCTGGTGCCGCTGTCCGCCTTCGACAAACGCGGCCACCGGATCGGCTACGGCGCCGGCCATTATGACCGCGCGATCGACCGTTTGAGGCAAAAAGGCATGCATCCGAAACTCATCGGCATTGCATTCGACTGCCAGGAAGTGGCACATGTGCCCGACGAGCCGCACGATGTAAGCCTGGATGCCATCCTGACAGAAAGCGGCCTGCGCTTTTTTGCCTCTTGGATTGGATAGCAATGCGACTGCTTTTTTTGGGTGACATGGTCGGCAAGACGGGACGCACGGCGGTGTGGGATCGCCTCCCCGGCCTGATATCGGACCTGAAGCTCGACTTCGTCGTCGTCAACGGCGAAAACGCCGCCGGCGGCTTCGGCATCACCGAGGACATCTTTCTCGAGACCATCAATGCTGGCGCCGACGTGGTGACGACGGGCAATCACGTCTGGGACCAGAAGGAAGCCGTCGCTTTCGCGGGTCGAAACGACCAGTTCCTGCGCCCGGCCAACTACCCGCAGGGCACGCCCGGTCGTGGCTCCGGCCTGTTTTACGCCCGCAACGGCGCCCGCGTGCTGGTTGCCAATGTCATGGGCCGCGTCTTCATGCATCCGGAGCTCGACGACCCCTTCAAGGCGGCAGAAACCATTCTCGATGCCTGCCCGCTGAAGGAACAGGCCGATGCGATCATCTTCGATTTCCATGCGGAGGCCACCAGCGAGAAGCAGTGCTTCGGCCACTTCGTCGATGGCCGCGCCTCCTTCGTCGTCGGCACCCACACGCATGTGCCCACCGCCGACCACCAGATCCTGAACGGCGGCACCGCCTATCTCTCCGACGCCGGCATGTGCGGCGACTATGACAGTTCGCTCGGCATGGACAAGGAAGAGCCGCTGAACCGCTTTATCTCGAAGATGCCGAAGGGCCGCATGGAGGCCGCCACCGGCCCCGCCACCATCTGCGGCGTCGGCGTCGAGATCTCGGATGCGACGGGCCTTGCCGAAAAGATCGCGCCGCTACGCCTCGGCCCGAGACTGTCGGAAACCATTCCGGAATTCTGGCGCTAATCCGGGCACCATATTCCGGTGACGGAAAAGTGAGCAGCGATTGCCGGATTTGATCTGGACCGCTGCCGACCCTTGCCGCATCCTTTTGCCAGTGAAAGCGCTGGGGACGTGGCATGAAGCTGCATTTTCTTGTCTTCGCAATGACCACCCTCTCCGACCTGCTGCCGGGCTGGCTGGGTTCTGACGCCGCGCAGGCGCAGGAAGCGCGCCGCAACGTCAGTCAATGCCAGGCGATCGCGCAATCCATCCCCAAGGCCACATTCGCGAGCTTCTCCGGCGCCGTCCCGATAGCGGGCGCGGCGGACAACGAGACGGTGACGCTCACCTATATCGGCCACTCGACCTTCCTGATCGAAACGCCCGGCGGCATCAGCATCGCTACCGATTACAGCGGCTGGTACACGCCGCCGCGCATGCCGATGGTGGCCACGATGAACCGCGCCCACTCCTCGCACTATACGCTGACGCCCGATCCGGCGATCAAATATGTGCTGCACGGCTGGAGCGACGTCCCGGGAGAGAAAGTAAAGATCGATCTGACGGTCGGCGACACCTACATCCGCAACGTCACCACCGATATCAGAGGCGGCTATGGCGGGCCGCAGGCGGATGGAAACTCGATCTTCATCTTCGAGGTCGCGGGGCTCTGCATCGGCCATCTCGGCCACCTGCACTACGAACTGACCGACGCGCATTACACGGAGATCGGCCGGCTCGATATCGTCATGGTCCCCGTCGACGGCGGGCTGACTATGGGCGCCGACAGCATGAGCCGCATCATCAAGCGCCTGCGCTCCTCGCTCATTCTGCCAATGCACCAGCCACGACCGCTCACCAACTTCCTCTCGATGTTCGGCCCCGACTTCGACGTCGTCTACGCGACGGGCAACAGCATCGACGTCTCGATGCGCACGCTGCCGAAGAAGCCGCAAATTTTTGTGGCGAAGGGGATGCAGTAGGCGGAGGTGCTTCTGTCACTCAGAGCGACGGGAATATCGGGCGGTGCTTTTCGTCATAGGCTTCGATAAGATCGCCCATCCGCGACGCCAGCAAGGCGAGCGGATGATCTTCGTCATCACCGATCTCGGCAAAGATTTCGTCAAGCTGCCCGACAAGGCGATCATACTCCGCCTCGTTCGTCGGCATTGTGAGAAGTGGCGCCACCATCACACGGAGGCACCCTTAACGATGGCATCGACCTCGTCGATCACGTCGTCCAGGTCATGCCCGAGGCCTGCGTCGATATCCTTGCGCGCTTGATCCAGCTCCCTGATTTCCCGGCCTTCCGACGCGAGATAGGATTTCAGAGCGCGCACGAACACCCAGCTCCTGCTTCGGTCGAAGATGCCAGCGATCTGCTCGATCTCCGCCAGCACACCGACAGGCAAACGCATGGTGATCGGGTCCGAAAGCTCATGATTGCCCATCGCCTCACCTCCGGTTGCAACACAAGCTACACCACACCAGCAGACGCGTCAAACCTCCCACCCATGCAGCCTACGCAACAAAAAGCCCAGGAGCCAGAGCTCCCGGGCCTCGATCGACTTCGCCTCAATCAATCTCAAGCAAACTGCAAATGCTGGCGCACGCCGACGTCAGGCATCTTGTCCTCGTCGAGATTGGCCTTGGCGATTTCCCAGCCGAATTTCAACTTGCTGCCGGTCGACACCCAGATTTCGGCGTCGTCGACATGCATGGCAAGCATCGTCAGTTTCGGGTCCTTCTTGCCATCCTCGTACCAGGCGGCCACGACCGAGTTCCAGTACTCCTCTATCTTGGAGGCATCCTGGCGAACCTCGATCTTGCCGGCGAGGCAGGCGTGGTAGTCGTGATCCTTGCCAACCACGCAGAAATGCGCGCGCGTTCCGGGCTTGATCGCCCGCACGATTTCCGCGTCCGACTTGGTGTAGAACCAGATGGTGTTGGTCTTGGGATCGGCGTTCGGCGCCATGGGCTGCATGTGCATGTCGGCGCCATCGACGCCGAGCATGCCGGCATGAATGTCGTTGACCTGATCCCAGAGCTGGCGTGCCGGGTGTTCCCGTGCCTCGTTGAAACTAGCCATAGCGCTTCCTTCCGTTTCGAATGGTCCGTGTTTGAAACGTCATCTCGCGGGCTTTGTTCCCCAAAGTGAAAACAGATGCTACGCTCCAGATATCGTGGGGATATGGGGGATCGTCATGCGCATAGCGGCATTGGTCACGCTGGGCTTCGCCTCGGCATTGTCTCTGGCATCGGTCTCGCCCGCCGACGCCGCCGATCGCAGCTTCATGCCCGACGAGAACGGCCAGATCGTCTTCGTCACCCCATCGAGAAACATCGGCTGCATCTACATCCCGAAGGGCGGCACGGAGATGTATAAGCCCGATGACGGCGGCCCCGAGCTCGGCTGCGACCGCATCGAGCCGAAATACATCCGGCTGATCCTGTCCGCCTCGGGCAAGGCCTTCATCTTCGAGATGGAAGGCGACACCGCCTGCTGCGACGATGTCAACGTGCTGAACTACGGCGATCGCTGGAAGGCGGGACCGTTTACCTGCATGTCCGACGAGAGCGGCCTCACCTGCCGCCGCAAGGACGGGCACGGCTTCTTCGCGAGCCGCAACAAATACACCGTCGATTGACGTCGCGCCCCGGCGCCGCGGCCATCCGGCACGCCTGTTTTCCCTTGAACGCGCCCCGTTTCACTCTTATAAGGCGGCCCATTCCCAACAATAAGACGTGAACAGGGGTGCCATGGCTGGCCATTCACAGTTTAAAAACATCATGCATCGCAAGGGCCGTCAGGATGCCGTGCGGTCGAAAATGTTCTCCAAGCTCGCGCGCGAAATCACCGTTGCCGCCAAGGCCGGTCTGCCCGACCCGACGATGAACGCCCGCCTGCGCCTGGCGATCCAGAACGCCAAGGCCCAGTCGATGCCGAAGGACAACATCGACCGCGCCATCAAGAAGGCTGCCGGCGCCGATGGCGAGAACTACGATGAAGTGCGCTACGAAGGCTACGGCCCGGGCGGCACCGCGATCATCGTCGAAGCGCTGACCGACAACCGCAACCGCACCGCCTCCAACGTCCGCTCGATCTTCACCAAGGCCGGCGGCGCACTGGGCGAAACCGGCTCGGTATCCTTCTCCTTCGACCATGTCGGCGAGATCACCTACAAGCTCTCTGCCGGCGATGCCGACAAGATGATGGAAGCGGCGATAGAAGCCGGTGCCGACGACGTCGAGACCGACGAAGAAGGCCACTACATAACCTGCGGTTTCGAAGCCCTCGGCGAAGTCGCCAAGGCGCTGGAAGCCTCGCTCGGCGAAGCCGAAACAGTAAAGGCCGTCTGGCGCGCCCAGAACAACGTGCCTGTCGACGAAGAGCGCGCCCAGTCGCTGCTGAAGCTGATCGACAGCCTTGAGGACGACGACGACGTGCAGAACGTCTATTCGAACTTCGAAGTTTCGGAAGAAGTTCTGGCCAAGCTCTCGGCCTGATCACTTCCGATCTCAATCCCAAAAACCGGCCCCGGAAACGCGGCCGGTTTTTTTATTGTCCACAGGTCTATCCGCGTGAACCCTCACATACTGGCCTCAAGCGGTAACACGTCCGTGAACACGGGGTGTTTGTTAAGGCCTCGGTAACCCTGGCCGCTTTGAATGCCGCCCATTCGCTCCAGCCGGTCTGCCTCAAGGCCAGCCTCACTTCATACTCTCGGCGGGAAAACGACCCATGAAAAGACTATCCCTTTCGCTCTCCATCGCACTTGCAGGCACGCTCGCAGGCGCGGTCACGGCTCATGCGCAGCCATCCATGGTCAAGCAGTTCGACGATTGGGGTGTCTATTCCTACGACCGCTCGGGCAAGACGGTGTGCTATATTCTGACAGTGCCGAAGACCATGCAGCCCGCCGCCGTCGATCATGGCCGCAACTATTTCGTAGTCGGCCGTGCCCCCGGCCGTGGCACCAATTACGAGCCGCAGGCAATCATGGGCTATGATCTGAAGCCCGGCTCGCGCGCCAAGGTCGAGATCGGCGGCAAGGAATTCACCATGTTCACCAAGGGTTCGTCCGCCTGGGTGCTGGAAGAGACCAAGGAGCCTGATCTGATCGACTCCATGCGCGGCGGCAGCGACATGACCGTCGACGCCGTCTCGCGCCGCGGCACCGCCACCAGCTACACCTACTCGCTGAACGGCGTCACCGCCGCGCTGAAGCGCATGGCACAGTGCAACTGAGCCGATCGCAATGCGTAAGACAAAACTGACGAAGCGCATCTCGGCATGAGGCGCGCTCGAATGGACGGCACCCGGGTGCCGTCCCCTGCCCGCCTTGCCCGCGGCTGGAAGCGCACGGCGGCGATCTGCCTCGCCGGCATGGCGCTCGCCTGCACCTCGATCGCCGCCAATCCGCTGCTGTCGCAGCCGGCACCCGTCGCGGCCAAGGCCGACAACGGCCCCAAGGGCCGCGAGACCGGGCTGAAGGTCCCTCGCTTCGTATCACTGCGGTCGCGCGAGGCCCGCATGCGCGTCGGGCCCTCGCTCGATTACGGCATCGCCTGGATCTACCGCGTCCCCGGCCTGCCGCTGGAGATCACCGCCGAATACGGCAACTGGCGCCAGGTGCGCGACAGCGACGGCGTCTCCGGCTGGATGCACCGCGCGCTGCTGTCGAGCAACCGCACCGCCATTGTCGGGCCGTGGCTATCGGCGCACGTGCCCCTCCGCGACGGACCGAGCAGTTCTGCCCGCAAGCTGGCCTCGCTGACCCCTCGCGTTCGGGTCGCGATCAGCGATTGCGACGGCAGCTGGTGCAAGGTGGATGTGACCGGCCACGATCTGGACGGCTTCATCAGGCAATCCGCGCTCTGGGGCGTCTATCCCAACGAGATGATCAAGTAGAGGCCCGGCCACCGCAATCAGGCGGCCGCCTGCATCCCGGTTGCTGCCGTCAGGCAGCAGCCTGCATCAGTGTGTTGAGCCCCGCGAACAATTCGACGGACTTCAGCCGCGCCTCGATATCGTGGATCGGCATCGAGATGATCAGCTCGTCGGCCTGCGTATCGCGCAGGAATTCGCCAAGCTTCGCCTCCGCCGTCTTCGGTGACCCGACCACGGCGTAGCGCAGCGTATGCTCGACCGTCATCTTCTCCATCGGCGACCAGAAGCTCTCCATATCCTGGAGCGGCCTCGGGAACTGGCCGCGCACGTTGCGGCGCAGGTTGACGAACTGCTGCTGCGCCGAGGTGAAGTGATACGCGGCCTCCTCGTCTGTCTCCGCCACCGATCCCATGACGCCGACCATCGCATAGGGCTTGTCGAGCAAGGCCGAAGGCTGGAACCGGTCGCGATAGATATCGAGCGCCTCCATCAGCGAATCCGGCGCGAAGTGCGAGGCGAATGCATAGGGAAGCCCGAGCATGCCGGCGAGCTGCGCGCTGTAGAGACTGGAGCCGAGCAGCCAGATCGGCACGTTGCTGTTCATCCCCGGCACGGAGAGGATCGCCTGGTTCTCGACCGGAGCGCCGAGCAACTGCTGCAATTCGACGACGTCGTTGGGAAAGCTGCTGGCATCGAGATTGCGGCGTAGCGCCTGCGCCGTGCGCATGTCGGTGCCCGGCGCCCGCCCGAGCCCGAGATCGACACGCCCCGGAAACACCGCCTCCAGCGTGCCGAACTGCTCGGCAATCACCAGCGGCGAGTGGTTCGGCAGCATGATGCCGCCCGAGCCGATCCTGATCTTTTTCGTGGCCGCCCCAACATGGCCGATGACCACGGCGGTGGCGGCACTGGCGATCCCCGGCATGCCGTGGTGTTCGGCCAGCCAGAAGCGGTTATAGCCGAACGCCTCGGCCCTCTGCGCCATCTGCGCCGAGCTCTCCAGCGACTGCCTGATGGTGCTGCCTTCGGCAACGGGTGAGAGATCGAGGATGGAGAAGGGAACCATAGCGCGGCCTGTCGGTGGTTGGATTGGACACCCTATGTAGGTAGCCACCCGGCCGGACCAAAGCTTTCACCGCGAAAAAGGCCCGCGCGCTTTAACCCGCGCGGGCCAGTCATCGAGTTGGAGAGATCAACCAGCCTTTGCCGATCCGATACCGTCAAGCTTGGCGACGGCATCGGCGGGCAGCACGAGATCGGCGACCGCGAGGTTTTCCCGCAGATGCCCGCGCGACGAGGTGCCGGGGATGAGCAGGATATTCGGCGCGCGCTGCAGCAGCCAGGCGAGCGCCACCTGCAACGGCGAGGCCCCCAGCTCGGCCGCGACATCCGACAGCGTCGAGGACTGCAGCGGCGAGAAACCGCCGAGCGGGAAGAAGGGCACATAGGCCGTTCCCTCGCCCGCAAGCTTTTCGATCAGCGCATCGTCGCCGCGATGGGCGAGATTGTACTGGTTCTGCACGCAGACGATCTCGGCGATCTTGCGCCCGTCGGCGATCTGCTTGGCGGTGACGTTGGAGAGGCCGATGTGCTTGACGAGACCCTGGCGCTGCAGATCCGCAAGCACAGTCAGCGGCTCCTCCAGCGAGCCCTCGGCCGGACCGTGCACGTCGAACATGGCGCGCAGATTGACCACCTCGATCGCATCGAGGCCGAGGTTCTTGAGGTTGTCGTGGACCGCCTGCGTCAGCGCCTCTTTCGAAAAGGCCGGGTTCCAGGATGCATCCGCCCCGCGCACCGCCCCGATCTTGGTGACGATCACGAGGTCGTCCTTATAGGGATGCAGCGCTTCCTTGATGATCTGGTTGGTGACGTGCGGTCCGTAGAAATCGCTGGTATCGATATGATCGACCCCGCTCTCGACAGCCTCGCGCAGCACCGCCACCGCTTCCGCGCGATCTCTCGGCGGCCCGAAGACGCCCTTGCCGGCAAGCTGCATGGCACCGTAGCCGAGCCGTTTGACGGTGCGGTTGCCGAGTTTGAATGTTCCGGACTTCTCAAGATTGGACATGATCTTTCTCCGTTTCGATCAAGACGAGAAATAGGTCAGTCTGGTTCCATCGATAAGCCAAGACAATCCGCACGGGCTGTTCGGCATTTCGGACAATGAGCTGGTATCCGCTCATGTCGAAGACGGAACAGGAACCGCCTCGGGCTTGCCGAACCGCAATCCGCAGACGAGCGGCACGCTGACGGCATAGACGACGATGACAGACAGCCAGATCGCGCCGGGCCATTGCGCCCTGACGAGAAAGTAAATGCTGGAGAAGCCAAGCGGCGTGACGATCGAGGCAAGGCTCACCGCCGACGACAATACGCCCTGGAACCGGCCCTGCTGGCTCTCATCGACCTGCCGCGTCGCCAGCGATTGCAGCGCCGGAACGCCGATGCCGCCGAGCGCGAAGAGCGGCATGATCGCAAAGATCATCCATCCCTGCGTGGCAAACGCCATGACGACGAGCGAGAGACAAGCGCTGACGACACCGGTGAGGATGGCACCGCGTTCGCCGAGCAGCTTGACGGCAGGCCCAGGAAGAAAGGCCTGGGCGAGCGTCTGGCAGACGCCGAAGGCGCCGAGCGAGAGGCCGACCCAAAGACCGTTCCACTGAAAGCTGTCCGCACCCCAAAGCGCCCAGCAGGTGCCGTAGACCTCGCCGGTGGCGCTGAAGACGAAGAAGATGAGGACCATGGGCAGCAGGCTCTTCATGGAAAAGAGCCAATGGAGCGGCCGCAGCGGGTTCAATGCCGCAAGATCGACTTTCTCCCGGCTGGGCTTGCGCGATTCCGGCAGCATGAGGAAGGCGAGAAGCAAGTTGCAGCCGTTCAGCACCGCTGCCGCGATGAAGGGCAGCCGCAGCCAATAATCGCCCAGCGCACCGCCGAGCACAGGGCCAACGATGAAGCCGGCCCCGAACATTGCATTGATGAGACCGAACCGGCGGGCGCGTTTGTCCTCGGGCGATATGTCGGTGATATAAGCCGACGCGACGGAGACATTGGCGCTGGTGAGCCCGGCGATGGCGCGGCCGAGAAGCAGCATCCACAGGCTGGGTGCGAAGGCGAGGAACAGATAGTTGATGGCCGCACCGCCAAGCGAGATCAAAAGCACCGGACGCCGGCCAAGTCGGTCGCTGAGCGAGCCGAGCACCGGGGCGAAGATGAACTGCATGGTCGCGTAAAGCGCGGTCATGATGCCGATGGTGGAGGCGACGTTGTCGGTGTGCGTGACCTCCTTCAGCAGTGCCGGAAGGATGGGAAAGATAAGCCCGATACCGACGGCATCGAGAACGATGGCAGTGAAGATGACGAGAAGTGGTCTGGTAGATGGTGTGGTCATGGCGTGTTCCGATCGGACGCAAGCGCACGGACGCACGCGGCGCCGATGGCTCACGATAGGGCCTGACGATGCAGGCGATTGATGTTTGGGAACGCTGGCCGATCGATGCCTGAGGCGGCATGGATGGCGTGTGCTTGACCGCATGGACGACAATTTGTCCACCTGTTTTACTCCGCCACTGAGCGGATCAAGGAAAGCGGTCGCTTTTCGCGATGCGCTTATTTACGCCAATCACGGGCTTGCGGCAAGTGGTGTGCTGGTGGCGTCGTCCGGACGATTGGCTGAACCAGAGAAGAACATTCGCGATGGAGCTGATTTCGCCCGCAGCCGACCCTTGAGCATACGCAGGTCCGGCACCGCCGCTTCAACCATGAGAAGCGGCGGCCTCGATGCGTGTCTTACCCACGCCGCCGCAGCACATGCACCTCAGCGCTGTGCTGATGCTCACCCTGCGCCAACGTGAAGTTGGCGAGCTGGCGGTCCATCTCCACGGCCTCTGTGGCAAGCAGATGGATGGCGGCCGTGCTTTCCTCGACCATCGCCGCATTCTGCTGCGTCATCTGATCGAGCTCGGCGACGGCGCTGTTGATCTGGCGTAGCGTCTCCGCCTCCTCGCGGGTGGCGTCCATGATCTCGCTGATCTGGCCGTTGATCGCCTCGACGTGACCGCCGATGCCCGTCAGCGCCACGCCGGCCCGCTCGACCAGCGACACGCCGGCCTCGACCTCATGCGTGGATTTCTGCAGCAGATGCGAGATCTCCTTGGCCGCACCCGACGAACGCTGCGCAAGCTCTCGCACTTCCTGGGCAACGACCGCAAAGCCCTTGCCGGCCTCACCGGCGCGTGCCGCCTCGACACCGGCATTGAGCGCCAGCAGATTGGTCTGGAAGGCGATGGAATCGATAACCGAGATGATCGAGTTGATCTGCCGCGACGAGGCCTGGATCGCCTCCATCGCCGCGATCGTATCGCGCATGATCTGGCCGGAGCCCGACGTCTCGCGCTTGGCGTCGCGGGCGATCCGCTCGGCTTCTTCGGCGCGCGCGAGCTGCGAGCGGACCGACTGGGTGATCGCATCGATAGCGCTTGCGGTCTCGGTGATCGACGCCGCCTGCCGCTCGGTGCGACCGGCAAGATCGTCCGAGCCGGCACGCATCTCTTCCGAGCCCGAACGCACCGCCGCCGAATTGCCGCCGATCGCCGTCATCGTATCGCTGAGTGTGGCCAGCGCCTGGTTGAAATTGTGGCGCAGCCCCTCGAGCTCGTTCGGGAAGCGGCGGTCGATCTGATAAGCGAGGTCGCCGTTCGCAAGATGCAGCAGCCCTTCGTCGATCGCCTCGACAACCTCCTGCAGCGTCTTCGCCTCCGCCTCGCGCTCGGCCATGTGCTGCTGGCGGTCGCGGTCGGCGCGTTCGCGCGTTTCGGCGCTGGCAGCCTCCAGCGTGCGGCTATCGATGAGCGACTGCTTGAAGCGGGCAAGTGCCTTGGCCATCGTGCCGATCTCGTCGTGGCGGTTCTGGCTGCCGATCTCGACCTCGAGATCGCCATCGGCCACCGCACGCGTGACGCCGGCAAGCTTGGCGAGCGGCGAAAACAGCATCTTGGTGATGATCCCTGTCGCGATAGCCATGACCACGAGCACGCCGCAGCCGATCATCGTCAACAGCATCGCGATTTCAAGCGAGCCGGCATTGATCTCGCTGAGACGCATGCTCTCGACCACCAGATAGCGCGCGCCCTGATAATCGACGGGCTTCACATAGGCGCGCGCGGCGCCATCGGCGCGGCTGAAATCGTTGACCGACATCGCGGAGTTGGCAAACGCATCCTTCAGGAAAGTGAAGGGCGCGGTATCGAGCGTCGCCAGCCGGCCAGCCTCGTTGACCGTGACCGCCGATCCATCTTCCGAGACGATCGCCGCCTGCGCGGTGCTGCCGGCAACGATACCCTTGGAGAGGATGCTGGCGACGACATCGTCGCGCACCCTAAACAGCATCACGCCCTTCGGCTGGCCGAGCTTAACGACAGGCACGGCATAGAAAATTGCCGACACACCGTTCGCATCCACCCGCAGGCCCGAGAAGCCGGCAGGCGCGCCATCGTCGGTCGCCTTGGCGGTGTTTTCGATCGCCTTGGCGAAGGCAAGGCCAGCGCCGGTCGATTTCCACGCATCCGACTTCAGGTTCTCGGCGAAGTCGTCGTTCTTCTTGTAGGAATAGAGCACGAAGCCATCGAGATCGGCGATCAGGAGATCGCTGAACGGCGTGTTCTGCAAATCGCGCGCGACTTCGCCCTGCGTCTTCTCATGGTTCGAATAGTAAAACCCGCTCGGCGCATCCGGCTTCACCAGCTTCTCGCGCTCGCCGGCCGGGTTCGGATTGTCGGTGATGAACACCTTCTTGAGCTCGGCGCGGACATCGCCCGAGGTCTTCTCGATCGTCTTCCAGCCGCTCTTCAGGCTGGTGATCGACATCTGCAGCGCCTCGATGCGGGCGATCGAATTGGCCTGGTTTTCAAGCTGCGCCAGCTGATCATGCAGCATGTCACCGCGAAAGATCAGCACGCTCTCCTTGGCCTTCAGCGCCTGCTCGCCGGAAATCCGGCTGCTGGCGAAATAGGCGAGACAGTTGATGGCGGCGATCGACAGCGCCGTCAGCAGAATGAAAGTAGCAATGACCTTGAAGGACAGCGACTGGAATCTCTGAACCATGGAAAAACTCGAACCCCTTCCGGAACGGCTGATACCGGTGGGGCTGGCGCCCCACAGGCAGGCCTGAAAACAGAACACGGGGAGCCTTCGCCCGAAAAAGCTGGCTCCTCTCATCTCTTGTGGATCATAAGTTACCGAGGGAATTTAAATTCCCGTAAATGAGCCCCGACAAAAACGCTGGGATGTTTTTGTTTTGTTCACATATCGATGGCAGTTATCGCTGATCTGCAATAGGATTATCGCATGCAAAGCGCGATTCGTATCATCGGCATCGACCCCGGCCTGCGCCGCACCGGCTGGGGCGTCATCGAGACGCTGGGCAATTCGCTGCGCTTCGTCGCCTCGGGAACGGTGACGTCCGATGGCGACATGGACCTCGCATCACGCCTCTGCCAGCTGCATGACGGCCTCGCCGACGTCGTCCACAGCCACCAACCCGACGAAGCCGCCGTCGAGCAGACCTTCGTCAACAAGGACGCCGTGGCGACGCTGAAGCTTGGCCAGGCCCGCGGCATCGCCATGCTGGTGCCTGCCCGCGCCGGGCTGCAGGTCTCGGAATACGCACCGAATGCGGTGAAGAAAGCCGTTATCGGCGTCGGCCATGCCGAGAAAAAACAGATCCACATGATGCTGAAGATCCTGATGCCGAAGGCCGAGTTCAAGGGCGACGACGCCGCCGACGCACTCGCCATCGCCATCTGCCACGCCCACAACCGCGGCGGCGCCCGCATGCGCATGGCAGCGCTCGCCGGCTAGCTTGTTCTTGACTTGTTCTCATTTCGTGATAAGTAATACCTGAGAGGTATTACTGTGCGTGTAACCGAAAAAGGCCAGGTGACGATCCCCAAGGAGATCCGCGACCGATTGAACATCGGCCCGGGGTCGGAGGTGGATTTTGTCGCAGACGAGAAAGGTGCTCGGCTTGTGGTCGTCGCCGAAGGCAAATCCACATCGGACGAAGAATTCGCGACGTGGCTGAAAAGCGTCTCGGGTACGTTCGATACGCTCGGCATGACCACCGACGAGTATATGGAATGGCTGAGGGGGCCGCGCGATGACCTCGGTCCTCGTTGATACCAACGTTTTCATCGACGTTTTCGGGCCGGAGACGCAGTTCAAGGAATGGTCGTCGGAGATGATTTTGAGGCTGCGCCCGCAAGCGCAGTTCATTCTCACGCCGATTGTCTGGGCCGAATTGGCAAGCATGGCGCCGAGTGAGGATCAGCTCATGTTCATGTTGGCGCGGCTTAATCTGGTGCGCGAAGCGGTACCCTTTCCTGCGGCCTATCAGGCCGGACTGGCCCATATCGCCTACCGCCGCGCCGGCGGCGCGCGTGAACGCACCCTGCCCGATTTCCTGATCGGCGCGCATGCGTCCGTTCGCTCCCATCGCCTGCTCACCCGCGATCCCGGACGTTACCGGGCCTATTTCCCGGCGCTCGACCTCATCACGCCCGAAACCCATCCCATCTGAACTCTTAACCGGCGGACCACCAAACATGATCGGCAAGCTCAAAGGCACCATCGACGAAATCGGCGACGACTATGTGCTCGTCGACGTGCACGGCGTCTGCTACGTCGCCCATTGCTCGGCGCGCACCCTGTCGCGCATCGGCTCTGTGGGCGAGGCCTGCATTCTCTTCATCGAGACCTATGTGCGCGAAGACCAGTTGAAGCTCTTCGGCTTCATGACAGCACTTGAGCGCGAGTGGTTCAACCTCCTGCAGAGCGTTCAGGGCGTCGGCGCCAAGGTCGCGTTGGCGGTGCTTTCGACGCTGACGCCGGGCGAGCTCGCCAACGCCATCGCCCTGCAGGACAAGACGTCGATCTCCCGCGCCAACGGCGTCGGCCCCAAGGTTGCGGTCCGCATCGTCACCGAGTTGAAGAACAAGGCCCCCGCCTTCGCCGGCGAAGCATCCGCCAATATCGGCCTGAAACAGGAACTCGGCGAAGGCGTCGCCTCCGCCCCTGTCGCCGACGCCGTGTCGGCGCTGACCAACCTCGGCTACAGCAGAGACCAGGCCGCCAACGCGGTTGCCGCCGCGATGAAGACGGCGGGAGAAGGCGCTGACAGCGCCAAACTGATCCGGCTGGGGTTGAAGGAGTTGTCGCGGTGATTGGCTGGAAGCCGGTTTGCAACTACTATTGATGCACTCGACCGAAAGAGGCTTCAAAGATGAGCGCTTTGACAAAACTGAGTTCGAAAGGGCAGCTGACGATCCCGAAGGGAATTCAGGAGAAACTGGACATCGCGCCGGGCACCGAATTTTACCTCACGGTTGAAGACGGCAAGCTGTTGGCGACACCGAAGCGCGCGCCCGTACCAACCACGAAAAGATTGATGGATTTCGCGGGAATTCTCGGCACGCCTCCCAACGGCAGAAGCTTGAGCTTGCAGGAAATCGATGAGGCCATCATGGACTCGGTTGTCGAGGATGAGGAGCGCATTCAGCGGGAATGGCGCGAAGGTCGTAAATGATCGGGATCGACACGAACATCCTGCTGCGGTTTCTTCTCGATGATGAGCCTACGCAAGGCGCGATCGCCCGGCAGTTCATGTCCGAGCGGACCACTGACGACCCAGCATATGTGAGCGCAGTCGTGCTCGCGGAAACAAGCTGGTTGCTCAATCGACGCCTCGGTTACTCGAAATCCGAGATCGCCACCGTATTGGCGCAGCTTGCGCAAGCAGATGAAATCGTTATCGAGCATTCGAAGGAGTTGAAGCTTTTGACCGCCGACACATCCCGGCCGATCGCCGATATCGCGGATTATCTTGTCGTCTGGGCCGCCGCGAATGTGGGCTGCGCCAAAACCTTTACCTTCGACCGCAAGGCCGCCCGCAAAATTCCCGGAATGGAACTTCTCGCATGACCGACACCGCCCGCCTCATCACCCCGGAAAAACGCGGCGAGGATTTCGACGCGACGCTGCGGCCGCAGTCACTCGATGAATTCACAGGCCAGGCCGAGGCCCGCGCCAATCTGAAGATCTTCATCGAGGCGGCGAAGAACCGTGGCGAGGCGCTCGATCACGTCCTTTTCGTCGGCCCGCCCGGTCTCGGCAAGACGACGCTGGCGCAGATCATGGCCAAGGAACTCGGCGTCAACTTCCGCTCGACATCAGGCCCCGTCATCGCAAAGGCCGGCGATCTCGCGGCACTGCTCACCAATCTCGAGGAGCGCGACGTGCTCTTCATCGACGAAATCCATCGTTTGAGCCCCGCCGTCGAGGAAATCCTCTATCCTGCGATGGAAGACTTCCAGCTCGACCTCATCATCGGCGAAGGCCCGGCCGCGCGCTCGGTGAAGATCGACCTGTCGAAATTCACGCTGGTCGCCGCCACCACTCGCCTCGGCCTTCTGACGACACCGCTGCGCGACCGCTTCGGCATCCCGGTGCGGCTCTCCTTCTACACCGTCGACGAGCTTGAGCTGATCGTGCGCCGCGGCGCGCGGCTGATGAACCTGCCGATGACCGACGAAGGCGCCCGTGAGATCGCGCGCCGCGCCCGCGGCACGCCCCGCATCGCCGGCCGTCTTCTGCGCCGCGTCCGCGATTTCGCCGAGGTCGCGAGAGCCGAAGCCGTCACCCGCGAGATCGCCGACGAGGCGCTGACCCGGCTCTTGGTCGACAATCTCGGCCTCGACCAGCTAGACAAGCGCTATCTCAACATGATCGCGGTGAATTTCGGCGGCGGCCCTGTCGGCATCGAGACGATCGCCGCCGGCCTGTCGGAGCCGCGCGACGCGATCGAGGACATCATCGAGCCCTATATGATCCAGCAGGGCTTCATCCAGCGCACCCCGCGCGGCCGCGTCTTGACCGCCACCGCCTGGAAGCACCTCGGCATGCAGCCGCCGAAGGATCTCGAGGCCGCCCAGTTCCGCCTGTTCCAGCAGGATGAGTGAGGGAACTGTGCCCCACTTCGTGCATTGGCATCTCGAAAGGAGATCGTCATGCAGAAGTATCGCATCGGCACTGGTGTCGAATGGAAATGGGGCAAGGGAACCGGGACCGGCAAGATCAAGGAGAGCTTCACCGACGACGTCGAGCGTACGATTGAAGGTGCGGTCATCAAGCGGAAGGCGAGCAGCGAGGAGCCTGCCTATCTGATCGAGCAGGAAAACGGCGGCAAGGTGCTGAAGAGCCATTCCGAGCTGAAGAAATCCGGCTGACGGCAGCCTAAAGGCCTGCATGCCCCAGCCGTCGCAACGAGGAGGACATGCCGTGACGGCTTTCGACCCCATCCGCCCCTTCCGCAAGCTCGCCTATAACAACGCGCTCGCCAATCATCGCCTGCACATGGCCTGCGCGCTGTTGCAGCCCGGCGAATTCGAAGCGCCGCGCGTGAGCTTCTTCCCGTCGATCAAGGCGACGCTGAACCATATCCTGACGGTGGACTGGTTCTATGTCGATGCGCTGGAGGGTGGCACGCTGGGGCCGCAGGCCTGGGCGGTCGAGGAGCCCTGCCCCGATATCGCAAGCCTCGCCGCAGAACAGAAGGCCATCGATGCAAGATTGGTGACGCTCGTAGAAGCGCTATCGTCGCAGAAGCTGGTCTCGACCGTCGAGATCCATCGCGGCGAACGTATCCAGCGGGAGCGGATGGAGGATGTGCTTGGCCACCTCTTCCAGCATCAAACGCATCATCGCGGCCAGGTGCATGCCATGCTGGCGGGCAGCAGCGTGGCGCCGCCGCAGCTCGATGAATTCATCGTCGCCGACGACGCCAGGTTCCGGGGCGACGAGATCGCCGCCCTCGGATGGAGCGAAGAGAGGCTGATGCGCTAATCCTGCAGCCGCGCCTTCAGCCCGTCGATGATCGTCTTGCTGAGCAGCGCGTAGTTTTCGTCGAAGTGGTGGTCGCCGGCGAGCGCGATCACATCGACGCCGCTGTCCTTGAGATCCGGGCAGGCAACCTCGTCGTCATCTTCCTTGCCGTAGACGCACTGGACGATCTTCGGATCGACGGCCTTCAGATCGGCAACCGGGTCGCCGCCTGCGCCTTCGGTCTTGGCGCCGAGCCAGCCCATGACGGAGATCTGGTAATCCACCTCGTGCGACAGCGACAGCAGCGAAATCTGCGCGACGGCGCTCTTTGCCGCCGGCTTCAGCCGAGAGAAAGCGGCCGGCACGACATCGGCGCCGAAGGAATAGCCGACCAAGAGAACATGCTTGACCTTCCACTGCTTGCGATAGAGCTCGATGATCTTGCCGAGATCGTCGGCGGTTTCCTGAGGCTTACGCTCGGACCAGAAGTAATGCAGCGAATCCACGCCGACCACGGGAATGCCCTGCTTCTGCAGCGCGGCACCCACTTCCTTGTCGATATCGCGCCAGCCGCCGTCGCCGGAATAGATGATCGCCATCGTGTCGAAGGCGGGCTTGGCGTCGAGGATCGTCAGCGGCAGCCCAAGCGGATTGTCAGCATTGCCGGACGCCGCGATCAGATCGTCGAGCGTGCTGCTCAGCGTCGTCTGCGCATCGTCCTGGGATTCGCGAATGTCGATGTCCGAATGCGCCTTCTTCAGCTCGTCCGCATGCGCGCGACCGTCCTTGTCGGCATTGGGCGTGAAGGCGGCAATGATGGGATCGGGCAGCGCGATGTCGCTGAGGCCGTAGATCATCCGGTCTCCGACCGTCTTCTTCTTGGCCGGCGTGCAAAGCTGCTGCGTCAGCGGAATACCCGCCAGCGGATCGATCGCCAAAGTCTGGCCGATGGTCGCATCCGGCGTCTGCGCGGCGATTGCCAGCGCCAGCGCCCCGCCCTCGCCGATACCCGCCACGATCGGCAGGTGATACGGACTGTTGCCGGCGGCGCGCTGCACCTGCTGGCTGAGCGACTCGATATCGGAGACCAGATAGACGCAGCCGTCATTGTCGCTAACGTCGTATTTGCGCAGCGCATCGATGTAGGACGGGAAGTCGACGCCGATCACCACGGCTCCCTCGCCCACCAGCCGGTCGGCCTCCGTCTTCTCCTTGTCGCCCCAGCCCGCGGCGTCCGAGATCAACATCACGGCGCCCTTGACGTCGCCGTCAGGCAGGAAGATGTGCGGCGACGGGATGAGCCCGGTCTCGAACTCCTGCGTCGTCTCGTCGGCCGCATGTGCTGCGGGAATGGAAAGCGCCAGCGCACAGGCGGCGGCCAGAATGTGTCTTTTCATCATTTCCTCACGACCCCTTTCAATCCGCCGCCGATCAGGAGTGTCGCGTCCATCAAAGCGATCATCGGATTGCCTCCTCCGGACACCGCAAGATAGCGCGGATGCCATTGAGGGTGAAACTTGGATTTGAAGGCCCTGAGGCCCTTGAAGTTATAGAAGCGCTCGCCGTGCTCGAACACGGTACTGCCGATGCGGTCCCAAACGGGCGCCGTCTCGCGCTTAGACATGCCAGAAAGCGGGGCCATGCCGAGGTTGAAGTGCGAGAACCCTTCGGCGCGCAGATATTCCATGATCTGCACGAACAGGAAGTCCATGGAGCCCTTCGGCGCATCCGGCGAGAAGCGCATCAGGTCGATGGTGCCCTCGTCTTTGGCGCCGGTGATCAGGATATTGGCGAAGGCAACGATCTTGCCCTCAAGCTTCAGGATGCCGACCGGCTGCGCAAGAATGTAGTCGGGCGTGAACGCACCGAGCGAAAAGCCCTTCTCCTTGGCGTTATGGTCGGCAAGCCAGGCGTCGGAAACCGCTGCCAGCTCGTCCATCACGCCAGGCACGTCTTCCGCCGCGATCACCTCGAAGCTCAACCCGTCGCGTTGAGCGCGGCTTGCGGTCTGGCGCAGGTTCGCCCACTTGCCGCCCTTCATCTCGAAGGTCGAAAGATCGGAGACGGCGAGTTCGCCGAGCTTGAAGGCGCGCAGGCCCGCATCGGCGCAATGAGAAAGCAGCGCCGGCGAGATCTGGTAGAACACCGCACGGCAACCGGCGGCGCGCGCCGTCTCGACGAAACGCCACACGAGCTCCGGCATGGCGCTGCGGTCGCCGACGGGATCGAAGAGCGCGATCCACGAGCGCCCTTGGCGGCCATACATGATGAAGGCATCGCCCTTGTCGGAGAACATCACGCTCTTGTCGCCCATGCGCACCAGATTGGCGTCGGCGTAGCGCTGCTTCTCGACGATATCGACGGCACGCTCCAGCGCCTCGTCCGTTGCCGTCCATGGCCGAGTTGTCGTG